>CAXMSP010000136.1:0-3550 GCA_964196225.1 uncultured Gammaproteobacteria bacterium
GTCAAACACAACATTAACAACAAGTTTTTTGATTTCAGGTTCCAGGTCATCATTATCTCCTTTAATTTTTCATTTTTCACTTTTCGGAAGGTCGTATTGCGGTGTCCATGGAGGCTCCCAGCTACTCACATTCCCGACCCCATGATTCCTGACACGAACATTATCAAATTATCAAAAGCTGCGAAAGCTATTTGCAGGAATTAACTGGAAAACTCATTTCGCCAACATCACCACTGACTTATCAGGGTTGAAGGATAGAGATATCGCGTTCCCCTGTTTTCCAGATTATTGGTCTCCCATAGTATTTCGCGCTAGTATCTGACGGACTAGCCAACTCTAAAGGGGCCATCTTTAGATGGAAGACTGTCTACCACGTAAATCTACCGTTATCCTGTATGCAGATATTGCCAGGCACAGTCAGTTAACGGGAGACGATGATATCAATATCCGCAGACAATCATCGGCGGCAAATCTAAAGAGGATTTATCGGATGAATCGTATACCCGGGATACTGGTGGCCATCGCCATCGGCGTCAATCTGATGTCTGGAATTGTCAGTGCTGAAGAACCAACCAATCGGCAACGTGTCTCGATCGCAATCAGCGGAGGCGCCAGCAAAGGCGCATACGAAGCCGGTCTCAACTGGGCTATCCTCAAACTGGTACGGGAGAGCGAAGATCTACTCACCCTGAGTGGTGGCCGAATTCGGCCACTGGAGTTAACCAGTGTCGCGGGCGCCTCGGCCGGTGGTATCAATTCAATACTTTCCGGCTTATCCTGGTGTTCCCGTTCGGAAACCGAGGGTGGGCTAGCAAGTCGAATCGACAAAAATGTATTCCGCGACACCTGGCTTAGACTGGATATTAATGCGCTGTTACCCCCTCAGCCGGATTCAAGAATCTATTTGGCGGATGACGCCTTACTTTCACGCAGAGATTATTTTGCTTCCGCTCGCGATCTGTTGGATCAGTGGAGCAAGCCTGCTTATCGCAGTGGCTGCAGAGTGCCGCTGGGCGTTACGGTAACCCGGGTCGAACCATTGACATTGATGGTCGATGATATCGAGATACAAAACCAGCGCTTTTACATCCCTTTCGAGTTGCGCGTGCAGAAAGATGGCAGCGTCGCGTACTTCTTCGATCCGTCGGACTACCCCCGGCTTTCCGACGACCCGGCGATGATACTGATGCCACACCCCCGCAACGCGCCTGAGTTCTCCATTCCCGATAACAGCATCATCGAGGTCGCTGTTGCGACCAGCGCCTTTCCTGCAGCATTCGGCCGCAGGCGGCTGCAATACTGCCGTCTCGAGGTGCGCCGGGGCGACACCGCGCCGGAATCCCCATCGAAGCAATCCGATAGCGATCTGGTGTGCCCAATTGGGTACGAGCTCGACGAGGCGGTATTTGCCGATGGCGGATTGTTCGACAATCTGCCTGTCGGACTGGCTCGGACATTGGCAGAGTTCAATTTCAGAGCCTTGAAGAGCCCCCTGCCGGTCACCTACCTTTACATTGACCCGGATCGCCTTCGATACGAAACACCCGATCCACCCGACAACCGGGCCTGCGCCTCGAGCAATCCGCCCGATGCCTGCCGCATCATGGACTTCAGCCTGTTCTCCGAAAGCAAAATGCTGGTGGGCGCTTACGGCACGGCCAGAAGGTATGAGTTGTATCGCGAAACCACCAGCGAGAACTGGAGACGCAACCTTTCGCAGTTGGCTTACCAATTGGCGGAAATTGTCAACCAGGAGCATGCGGATTTCGATTGTAGGAAGGAGTTGCCGTATTTCGATAAGCCCGTCACTTGCGCCGAAGCAATTCGCAGGGCGGGTCGCTTGCTTGAAATTGCTTACGACAGAGTCAAACCCGAAATTTTGCCGCCGTACTCGCCGGCACGGCTGGTGGAGGCCGGGATCGCTAATAATTGCGCACAGTCGGCTGTGGATGGCAATTCTGAGTCCCGTATCGAATGCCGGCTTGAAATCAGCCGCTATCGCAATGCGATGGCCGAAGCTTTGATGTTAATCATCAAACGCCTGAACATGACCGATGACAGGTTGTATCAAAGCATCGGCCGATCGCGTCAATCGATTCATGATGATCGTTCATTACGAGTCTCGAGCCGTGGCGCCCCGATAACCGGGACTCTACTCAGCGCTTTTGGTTCATTCCTCGACTTCAAATTTCGTGACTACGATTATTACGTCGGCGTGTATGACGCCATTGTTATGGTTACCAACAGCCTCTGTAGTTTGCAGTATCCGCCGAAACAACAGGCGAAAGAATTCCGCCAGTGCGCCGGTCGGACAGGAAGACAGTTCTATGACGTGGTAGGCGTCGGTGACGACGCGCGTGGCCGTTATGTATTCGCCCGCATCGCTGAGCAAGAGTTTACCGGCAACGGCCTGTTCGGGTTCTCTTATTCGCCCTTACCTCCTGTGGACCGCGATATGCAAATCATCCATGATGGTCTGGCGACGGCACTCAAAGCGGGGGGAAAGAGTATCAATGAAGACAAGGGATTTTTTGCTACGGAAAACGCCTTTTTCGCATACCTGAAGGCAGAGAACTTCACCCCAACCAGTTCAGAGGATGGAACCGAGCCGCTGCTGGCGCAGATCATAGCTGACCCTGACACCTGGGGCACAGAAATGACGCGGCGTATTTCTGCTCGTCTGGTTTACCTGGAACGCCATGCGGCCAACATATTTGCCGCACGCGAACCGGATCCGGGCCTTCGAAAATTCTCCTATACACCACTCATGGGGGCCACCGCACATATACTGCAAAGCGCCACATACAAATACCCTGAGTCAACTTTCGCTCCATCGACCGCACCTGAAGACTGGATCTGGCGTAACATCATACCTTACGAACTCGGCTTCGATATTTTGGAGGGAGACATAATTGCAACCTGGCAGCCTACCCTGGCGATGTCGAGTAACAACCTGCTGGATTTACGTGCGAGCCTTGGATTCGCAGGCGGCCTGTTTCGATCCAACTCCGATGAAAGGCGAGAAAATTATTTCGCTCTCGGATTGGGATATATACACCGCACCGAGTCGGCCACGATCTCGAGCGTCGGATTTACCCCCACCTTATACCATTCCTCGAACCAACCCATAATCGGCGATCAAGATACCTTTGGCGGCGATATCCATGTGACCTTTCTGAAAGACCGCCTGCGCATGGGGCTGGGGGCACGTGATTTTAGTGACTTCGACACCACCTGGTTTCTGACCTTCAGCATACTGGACCTGCCGGGAGCAACTTACTGGTTGACACGCTGAGTTACCGGTGAAGCGGACCTTTAATATAGCAGCGGTATTCAGCAAGTTACGATTGATGTATAGTTCCGTTCAATTTCCAAATGAGGCAAACTTTATTAATGTCCACCTCTACTGATCAATCTCACCTATATACTTACAAACATAGAGAATCAATAAAATGAATGTAATTAGAACTGTATCGACACTTATCCTGGCAACGATGTTTATTTCCGGTACAGCCATGGCTGAAGGCGAAAAACTGGCTGATAAACTATC
>CAXMSP010000137.1:0-17999 GCA_964196225.1 uncultured Gammaproteobacteria bacterium
GGTCGCCCAGATCAACGCGGAATATTCGAAAGGTGAGATTACTGCCGCCGGCCCCAGGCGAAAGGCGTGGGTTAAACACATCACACCGACGCTGCCGAACATTCCCGCCAGCGCAAACAGTCCGAGATCTCCCAGGCTCGGTGTCACCCAGAAAAACGGTGCAAACATAATCCCGGTCAGCGACATACCCAACTGCGGATAGAGCATCAGGGCCGCGGTTTGCTCTGTCGTCTTGTAAGCACGGGTGGTAATCATGAGCAAGGCATAGAACACGACACTGCCGATCACCACGACGCCCGCCCACTGGAAAACGCCGATACCGGGGCGCAACATGATTAACACACCACAAAACCCGATACTGATCGCCACCCAGCGATGCAAGCCTACCGTCTCCTTCAACAACGGGACCGAAAGCGCAGTGATGAAGATCGGCGCGGCAAATGTAATTGCTATCGCATCCACCAGTTTCATTTGCGAGAGCGCCCAGAAAAAACTGAAACTGAGCCCGAGTACCAGCAGGTAGCGTCCGACATGGACCAGCGGACGATTTGTCCTGAGCATCCTCGGCCCTCCCCCGCGCAGCGCAACCATGCACAGCAGCGGCAGACCAAACCAGCTGCGCAACGCGACTATCTGGGCCACCGGGTAATCGGCGGTCAGCCACTTGATAATCGCGTCCATCACCGCAAATCCGGCGATGCCCGTGAGCATCAGAACGATACCCAAAGCAGGTCTATCGACGCTATCAGTTATAACAGTCATCGGGGGTCTATGAACTCAACAGGGACTAAAGTTATCTTCTCGAAGTTTCGAATTCACCTATACCACGAAACAATACCCGGGGTGCATATTTTTTACGCTAACCGGCATCCACTGCACTTTGCTTACCTAAATCCCGGTTACCTGGTGAAACATGTATGGCCAAGTATATTAGGCTTTCCTGATATAGATTCATTACCACCTTAGAGGTAGTATTCCCGGTTACAGCAACGACTTTTTGATATCGGACAATTTATGCAGATTTGTCGCGCTTTATTGCAGACCCTCCTGGTACTGGTCATGGGCCTCGGGGCGCCCGGTGCCTGGGCATCCAACCAGCTCGCCGGACATCCCTCCCCTTACCTGGCGTTACATGCCGGCGATCCGGTCTACTGGCGACCATGGCAGGCCGAGGTATTTAAAGATGCCAGGCAGGGCAACCGATTGGTATACGTTTCGGTTGGGTATTTTTCCTGCCACTGGTGCCACGTGATGCAACAGGAAAGTTACCAGGATGAGGGTATCGCGAAGCTTCTGAACCAAAGCTACATCGCGGTTAAGGTCGATCGTGAACTCGACCCGGACCTGGATCGACGCCTGATCGATTTTGTCGAGAAAACGCGTGGTTCGGCCGGATGGCCGTTGAACGTTTTTCTGACCCCTGATGGTTACCCGATTGTCGGTTTTACCTATTTGCCAAGCAATGTTTTCGCCAACGTACTGCAGGAACTCGATGCTGCCTGGCAACAGGATCAGGACCAGCTTGTCGACGCCGCGCGTAAATTTTTTGAAACCCAGATGCAGGACCAGGAAAACCAGGCTTTTGTGGCACCACAAATTCCGTCTCAGGAGCTGATTGGCGCATTCGTCTCGCAAACCATGTTGCTGGCAGACGAATTGCAAGGTGGCATCGGTAATACCAGCAAGTTCCCTAACGTACCGCAGCTCAATACGCTGCTCACAATCATCAAACAGAACCCGGAGCTAGATAAAGATGTTGTCGACTTCGTGCAGCTAAGCTTGCGCATGATGGCGTCGAAAAACCTGCACGATCACGTTAACGGCGGCTTTTTTCGCTACACCACCGATCCTGACTGGCATACACCCCACTTCGAAAAAATGCTCTACGACAACGCTCAGCTAGTGATGCTCTATTTGCGGGCACACGAACTCTGGCCCGACCAGGGCCATGCAGACATCGCCATGCGTACACTCGATTTTGTCGAGGCCAATTTAAAGCATCCCGATGGTGGCTATATGTCGAGCCTGTCCGCGGTGGACATCGATAACAAGGAAGGCGGCGCCTATTTCTGGAGCCGAGAACAGCTGGCCACGGTGCTTGAGGACCAGGAAGTCGAGTACCTGTCAAAGCTCTGGCTTGCCGAAACGAAAACTAGCGAATTCCTGATTAAACCACTGACCGGTCAGGCTGCTTCCGGCGAACCGGCAAAAAATCTGCCCATCCTCAAAAAACTGCAATCTCGTGGCAGCAAAAGCATGCCCGTCGATGACAAGCGCCTGGCCAGCTGGAACGCGATGATGCTGGATGCGTTGACCGCGGCAGCCGAAATCGATTCGCGCTATACCGAACGCGCCAGCGCCCTGTTTCGATACATGCACAATGATTTCTATCGCACCGGCTCGCTGATTCGGTTTGCCGGTAATGCCGGGGCCGCTGACGCGGTACTCGAAGATTATGCCCAGGTAGCGAAGTCTTTTTTTAATTTCGGCAAACGTTTTGATAGCGAAGAAGCTACCCGGTTTGCGATGCAACTGACCGAAAGTGCTTATGCCCTGTTTCTAAAAAAGGGCCGCTGGCAACAGAAAGCCCAGTCGTTAATTCCGATTGCGCCGGGAAAATGGATCATTCCCGACCAGGTATTTTTTTCACCGATGACACTCTGGATCGAGGTGGCGCTCGAGGTGCCCGGATTGAATCCGACGGTACGCAACGATGCTAATGAAATGCTGCAACGGGCAACGCGCGAAATGCTCGATTCCCCCTACTTCTACGGCAGTTTCATTATGTTACGCACAAACAACCAAAGTTGAAAAATTATTATGCGTAGTACCCGATGGCAGCCAACTCCCAGCGTGAAAATAACCGTACGCCTGTTATAAAAATTTCGTTAGAATGTCTTAACTACTATACACATCTAACTAATGCAAAAGGCCTTGTGATAGACTTTGGCGAATTTAATAGCCCGCTTGCTTTTTCATTCGCGAAATGGCGAAGCTTGACTCACAGAATCAAATTGTAAGTAACCAGTAATAAAGACCACACGGAACAAATAAGGTATGAAAAAACCCAACTCAGTTCTCTGCCATGGCCTCCTCGTGCTGACGCTTTTAGGTTGCGCCAGCGCTGAAAAGGTGGAACTTTTATCCACCGATGACCTCGAAGCAGCAGTTTCAGAGGTTACCGGGTTACTGAAAGAAGCCGATATAGTTCAGGCCGACCTGCTGTCCTACGATGAATACGTGGAAGGATCGGATTATCTGGCAAAAGCTCGGCGAAGCTTATCAGGCAATTATCAAGCGGATTACATCCAGGAAAAAGCAGCCTTGGGAAAGGCACAATTTCAACAAGCGTTGAAAAATTCCGAGGCCCGAACTCCTAATGCTTTTCGTATACTCGAAGCCAGACATTCTGCGCTCGACGCCAGTTTGAAAGACAGTGAAGATTTAGCAATTGCACTGGCAGATGTTGATGAAGATTTAAGAGATGAAACAGACGATTTTGAACGAGCCCTTGAACCGAAGGAGTTCTCGGAATTTCAAAAGAAATATTTCGCACTTGAGATTGAAGCGGTCCAGTTCAGAGAACTCGATGCCGTTAAAATAGCCATACAGAAAGCGGTTAGTCAGGATGCAGAGGACCTCGCTCCGGAAACACTCAGAGCGGCTTTGCTGGACGTTGGCGAAGCTGAGAATTTGGTTGCTCAAAGTCCACGGGACCCCAGTGTTCATCATGACAGCGTAACCTGGGCCAGGGAAAGTTCAGTTTTACTGACCGATGTAATGGACGTAATTCTAAACTCCAGCGGAACGCCTGAGAATATTGCGTTAAAAATAGTTAAACAAAATAGAGAGTTAGCGAAACTTTCTGGAAATGTCGGCAGCCTGGAACAAAACCTGAAGTCGACCCAGTCAAGTTTAATACAGCAAAACCAGGAACTGGAGTCGACCCGATCAAACTTGCTGGAATCAGAAAGTGCGCTGCTTTTACAAAACCAGGAGTTGGAGAAGTCTTCCACGCAGGTCAGGTTCCAGAAAGCGATGGACCAGGCGGTGCAGGAATTTCCTGATGATGAAGCGGCGGTCTATCAGCAGGGCAGCAAGCTGATTTTCAGGCTCAAGCGAATGAATTTCGCATCAGGGTCTGCAACCGTTCCAACGGCGTCAAAGTCAATGTTGAGGAAGGTCAATGACATCATAAGATTTGTGGGTGCTGAAATAGTTGCCGTGGAGGGGCATACCGACTCCGTCGGTGCGGACGAACTAAACAAAAATCTCTCAACCAAGAGGGCGATCTCGGTAGCAGACTACCTGGCGTCACTTGCGGGCGGTTACAAGATTGGCTATATCGGTTATGGAGAGTCCAAGCCCATTGCCTCAAACGAGACGAAGGAAGGACGCGCAATAAATCGCCGTGTAGACCTGGTCGTAACTGCCAAGAAATAGTTTCTGGATTCAATCCGTTGAATCCCGTTTAGGCCTCTGGATTGTTTGCACAACTGAGCAATCAGCTTCCTGGGCATCAACTTGCCGAGAATTAGCCGTCCTCCTGGTCTACGCCTGATTTGAGTGACTTGATATCGCGCTGGATGGGCATGATGACGCCACAGGCGCAATTACAGCCTCAGCAGCAACCACAGCAGTAATGAAGTAATTGAAATGTGAATGCAAAAATGGGAAGCTCGGCGCCTGAACTAAACACATATTAACGATGGTAAACAAGCTTCCCGCATTCGCGCTTCTCCTCTGGCTCTTGCCGATGCTGCTACAGGCATCGTCTCCTCGCGACCCGTACCAGTACTTTTTCGAGCAAACCCTCGGTGATCTCACTGAGGAACTCAAAATTGCGCGCAAACAGGGAAAACAGGGTGTTTTTCTGTTTTTCGAAATGGACGAATGTCCGTTTTGCCATCGCATGAAGCAAACCGTGCTCAATCAACCCGAGGTCCAGGACTTTTTCAACCAGCATTTTCATTCCCTGACGATCGATATCGAGGGTGACATTGAGATCGTTGATTTCAATGGCCTGAACACCACTCAGAAAGAATTCGCACGTAACAACCGGGTCCGCGCCACGCCGATGCTGGCATTTTATGACCTGGAAGGGAATCGAATATTCAAGTACGTGGGCGCTCCCTCAGGCATGCAGGAGTTCATGTGGATGGGTGAATATATTGTCAACCAGGTTTACTTGCAAAAAGATGAAACAGGACGCAACGTCCGTTTTACCCGCTTCAAACGGATGAAGCAGAAGGCCAGCCTCTAGCAGTATTCGACGCCAGGACACGACCGGATTTATACTGCCTTAAATACCAGGAAACTAATCGAGACAGTGACAATAACAACGATAACTCCACGGCAGCTCATTATGTTAATGGCCGTGTTGTCTCCAATCACAGTGACGGGTGGACCATTACCCGAACCGCTAACGCTCGAAGCCGCTTTAGATACCGCGGCGAATCCCATCCACTTTGAACTGCTTGCGGTCGATCAGCGGCTGGAAGTGCTAAAGGCCGAGATGGGTATCGAACAGGGCAACAATGACTTCAGTCTTGATTTAACCGGTCGTATCCGCGAGGTGGGTCTCTCCGACGAAGCGTTCGAGGGTGATGAGAGCGACGACAGTGCAGCAAGTTTAATATTGTCAAAGCCGTTGTACGATTTCGGGCTGCAGGATTCGCTCGAAAATAAGCTCGAACTGCAATTAAAGGCACTCGAGTATCAAAAGCGCCTGGTGATTGAGCGACGGCGCCTGCAAATCATGGAAAATTATTTTGCCGTTTTAAACGCGGACAACAACTTCATCACTGGAAACGAGGCACTCGCCATCGGTTTCATTCGTTACGACAATGCGCTGCAGGACCAGGAATTGGGCCTTGTTCCGGAAATCGAAGTATTGCGCCTGCAATCCGCATACGAAGTGACTCGACAAAGACGCTCCCTCGCCATGCAACAACAACGCCTCACCCGGGCGATACTTGCCGAAGCGATGGGATATCCGGATCAGTTATCGTCTGACCTGGAAATTCCCGTAATTGATACCGATCGCGGGCTCCCCGACGATCTTGCAACTCTTGTCGACCGGGCGCTGCAGTTCAGCCTCGAAGCACAGGTGGTACAGGCCAATACCCAGGCTGCGCAGGCTGGCATCGGCATCGCGGCAGCAACCGATAATCCTAGCCTTGGGCTTGAACTCGAAGCGTCCAGCTATCAGCGTGAAAGCCGCCTGCGTGACGACTGGCGCGCTAGTCTTTACATCGAGATACCGCTTTATTCCAGCTCACCCGCGGAGAAAATAAACCTGGCGAAGGCGCACTACAACCAGGCGCTTGCCAACCAGCAACAACTGCAATCCCATTTGCGCCTCGAAGTGCTCAAGCTATGGCAACATATCCAGCAATTGCGGCTGGAACTCCTGGGCAAGGCTGTCGAACAGGACTATCGAGACAAATACCTCGATCGCAGCCGCGCGGAATACGAACTGGAATTTAAAACCGATCTCGGTGATTCGATGGTTTTATATTCACGCAGCAATACCGAACGCCTGCAATCGCTTTATGCTTTTGAACTAGCCTACCAGCGCCTATCCGCAATGGTAGGCGCCGATTTTCTGCATCAATTTGCTCTATCTCGATAACGGAGATTGATATGCGTATTTTGCTAACCATTTTATTTTGCATTGGGTCAACCCAGGCCTTTGCCATCGAGTTTAACGGGCGTACCGAGTTTGCCCAGCGGCTCGCTTTGAACAGCAGTATTAGTGGCAGAGTCGACCTGGTTAAGGTTACGGTGGGGCAACATGTGTCGTCGGGCGACACACTGCTTACGCTGGTATCAACCGGGTTACAGGCCAACGTAGACATCGCCCAGGCACAGGTAGATTCGCTGACGCCAGCTATAGCCAAAATGCAAACCGAGATGGAAAAGGCGCAAGAATTGTTTGACCGAGACTCGCTTGCACTGGTTGAGCTGCAAACAGCCGAACAAAACTTCACCATTGCCGAGGCAAAGCTGGCGGGCGCACAGGCAAAGCTGACGCAAGCAAAGTTTCTCCTGTCCCAGGCTAAAATCCGATCGCCGATAAATGGCATCGTGCTGAGTATCGCGTCATTCCCCGGGCAATACATTAACACCCGGGTCAACGATCAAACCCTGCTTACGATCGCCGATAATTCCTCGATGGTTGTGAGTTTATTGCTACCCATGGAGCATTGGCACAAGTCGTTGTTGAATAAACCGGTAGATGTCAGTTTCCAGCAGCAAAACTACCAGGGCAAGGTAATTGAAATCAGCAATCAGGCTACTATGGGTACCAACAATCACCCGGCAATGTCCGTGCTGGTTAAATTCAAGGCCAACGGCGAGCTACCGGCAGGTTTACCGGTAAAAATAAGTATCGATGTCGATTAGCGGTGAATTGATATGCATCAATGTCTAGACGGTCGGTAGGTATCAAAGTTAATATCGGTTTTTTAAATGCAGATTTCGCTAACCGTTTAGAGGGGCATGGTTAATATGTACAAGACAATTCTGGTACCCATCGATATGAGTCACGTGGTTGAAGGTAAGGCAAATATCAATCTAGCCGCACAACACGCTGCCGACGGCGCGAAGATAATATTGCTCAATGTTGTGGAGGAAATTCCCACCTGGGCGGCCGCCCAGTTACCTGCCGAAATTATCAAGGATTCGTTTGAGGCCGTTCGCACAGAGATGAAGGCTATCGCCAACGCAAGCGGCATGAAAATGGAGGTGGAAGTCCGAGCCGGTCATTCTTACAACACCATTCTTGATGTTGCCAAGGAAAATAATGTCGATCTGATTATCATTGCATCACATCGGCCCGGTTTTCAAGATTACTTCCTGGGTTCAACTGCAGCCAAGGTCGTGCGCCACGCTGACTGCTCTGTCATGGTGGTTCGTTAAACACAGAATTCTGCACCATCCTGGCGACCCCTGAACAAGGCTTCGACGCCTTTTAGAGCCTTTTCAAAGCGCAGCAGGCGATTTCTGAGTGCTAGCCTGAACGCGAGATAAGCAGTCAATCGCTGAGGCTTATTCATGTTAAAAGCATTATCCTCCAGTCAATCGCGCTAAAGGTATCGTCCGATGCAAAATAATCCCATTACATCAACGGTCGATTTCGACAAGGACGGGGTTCAGCACGGATTTCTAAAACTACCCCATTCCCACGACGCCTCCGGCTGGGGCTCAATGCTGATCCCGATCACGGTCGCCAGAAACGGAGACGGACCGACAATACTGTTTACCGGTGCTAATCACGGTGACGAGTACGAAGGACCCGTCGCATTGTTTGACCTGGCCCACCAGATCAGGGCCGAAGACCTGTCAGGCCGGGTAATTATCGTACCGGGAATGAACTACCCGGCGTTTCGAGCCGGAAGACGGACCTCTCCCATCGACAAGGGCAACATGAACCGCGTCTTTCCCGGCAATCCCCGGGGGACGCTGACGGAAATCATTGCGGACTACTTCCAGCGTTCACTGTTACCGTTGGCGGATTACGTGCTGGACTTTCATTCTGGCGGCAAGACACTTGAATTTCTGCCATTTTGTTGCGCCCATGTGCTTGACGACAAAGAGCAGCAGGCGAAATGTATTGCCGCAATGCAGGCATTTAATGCCCCACACTCGGTCATGTTACTGGAACTCGATGCCGCCAGCATGTATGACACGGCAGCCGAGAACATGGGTAAAATTTTTATCGCAACCGAACTGGCCGGTGGCGGCAGCACCACGGCTGCTACCGTTGCGATCGCTAAAAAAGGCATCAGGAACATTCTCAGATACGCTGGCATTACGCAGGGTGAACTGGAAGTCGACGATACCTTGAACCTGGATATGCCGGATCAGCGATGTTTCGTATTTAGCGAGTCTGCGGGCTTGCTGGAGCCCTGTGCCGACCTTGGTGACGAAGTGAAAGCCGGCCAACTTATTGCCCGGGTACACGATATCAGGCGCACAGGGCTTGTGCCCGACGAGTATCATGCAGGAATCGATGGCATTCTTACTGGACGCCATTTCCCCGGGCTAATCGCCATGGGAGATTTCCTTGGCGTTATCGCGGTCCCCATGTAACTCCCGTTCATCGAGAAACCTCGTCATGCCAGGCCAAGTAGACATCCTGCCCCGTTATCAGACAGTAACGCAAGCCCGTGGTCACCGCGGTTCAGGCTATGTTCTGGCAATCACTGCGCCTCGCCGGATTTAGCGATGCCGTCGCTGACCACGGGCGGCTGCTCCGTATGGCATGATGGCGAAGCGAGGCGAGAATTAATCATAATTGACTAGAAATTCACTTTCTAAAAACCGGAGTCGAATCGTTTGGAGCTTCCACAGCACGCACAAATCGTAATCGTTGGCGGTGGTGTTGCCGGCGCCAGTGCGGCCTATCACCTGGCCAAACTCGACCGCAGTGACGTGGTGCTACTGGAACGAAACCAGCTGACCTCGGGCACCACCTGGCACGCGGCCGGTTTGATTATGCAGCTACGTTCCACCCATGCGCTGACCGAGCTGGCAAAATATAACGTTGAACTCTATTCCAGCCTGGAGGCGGAAACCGGTCAGGCCACCGGTTTCAAACAGAATGGCACGCTCGGCGTTTGCAGGACCTGGGATCGGCTGTTTGAAACCCGGCGAGTGGCCTCCATCGCGAAAAGTTTTGGCATCGAGGCCCACATGGTAAGCCCGACCGAGGCACGGGAAATCTATCCGGCGATCGACTCATCCATTATCGAGGGCGCGATCTACATTCCCAAAGACGGCCAGACCAATGCGGTCGACACCACCATGTCGCTGATTGCCGGTGCCAGGCAGCGTGGCGTCAAGGTCTTCGAAAACACTCCGGTCGGTAAACTGGAGCGACTCCCTACAGGCGAATATCGAATCGAAACACCGAGTGGCGTCATTCAGTGCGAAACGCTGGTCCTGGCCTGCGGCCTGTGGACTCGAGACCTCGCCGCACAGCTCGGGGTTCGCGTGCCGCTATATGCCTGCGAGCACTTTTAAGTGATGACCGAGGCCATGGATGCCGCAACACCCGGTTTACCGGTATTACGCGATACAGACGGGCACGTCTACGTCAAGGAGGACGCGGGGAAATGGCTGGTCGGCGCATTCGAACCGACCGGTAAACCGTTGCGCATGGACCAGTTGCCCACCGACACGGCATTTATCGAACTGCCCGAGGACTGGGACCACTTCGAACTGCCCTTTACCAAGGCAATGGAAATTCTGCCTGACCTGGAAAACGCGGGCATCTCCAAGTTCTTTAACGGCCCGGAAAGTTTTACCCCCGACCTGCTGTTTGCGCTGGGCGAAGTGCCAGACCTACCGAACTGTTATGTCTCGGCAGGTTACAATTCGGAAGGCATCGAGTTCGGCGCGGGTGCGGGACGCGCACTCGCCGAATGGATCGTCGAGGGTGAACCGACGCTGGATCTTAGCCACGTCGATGTCGCGCGTTTTCATCCCTTCCAGGTGAATCGCAAATACCTGCACGAGCGCACGGCCGAAATCCTGGGCCTGCACTACAAACCACACTGGCCCCATTATCAGCCCGAATCATCCCGCAACGTGCGCAAAAGCACCCTGCACGATCGATGGGTAGCACTGAACGCCAGTTTCGGCGAAGGCATGGGATGGGAACGACCCATGTGGTTCGCAGCTCCAGGTCAGACCACAGATAATATTTATTCCCATACCCGCCCAAACTGGTTCGAACATACGGCGGAGGAATGCCACTCGGCACGTTCCACGGCCATACTTCTGGACCAGAGTTCGTTCGGTAAGCATTTACTGCAGGGACGCGACGCCTGTCAATTCCTGCAACGGATATGTGCCGGGAATGTCGACGTCCCTGTCGGCAAACTCGTATACACACATATGCTCAACAATCGCGGCGGTATTGAAACCGATATCACGGTTAACCGGCTCGCCGAGAACTGCTTCCTGCTGATTTCATCGGCAACCGTGCAGCCGCGCGACAGGAGCTGGATCGAGCGACATATCTCACCACAGCAGCATGTAACCCTGACCGATGTCACTTCCGGCTACACGGTGCTGTCGCTACAGGGGCCAAAATCACGCGAAATCCTGTCCCGCATCACCGATGCAGATCTTGGCAATGCGGCATTTCCATTCGCGACCTCGCAGGAGATCGACATCGGCTACGCCCGGGTTATCGCCAACCGACTGACCTATATTGGCGAGCTGGGCTGGGAACTTCATATTCCCACGGAATTCGCACAGGGTGTTTTCGACCAGGTCATGGAAGCCGGGGTGGACTCCGGACTCAAACCAGCCGGATATCACGCGCTCGAGCACCTGCGCTGCGAACGTGCCTACCGCGAATACGAACTCGACCTGACCCCGGAAGATACACCGCTCGAAGCGGGTCTCGGATTGACCGTCAAACTGGATAAACCGGGAGGATTCATCGGTCGCGATGCGCTGCTGCGGCAAAAAGAGGCGGGGCCATTAACCAGGCGCCTCGTGATGTTTAAACTGAATGATCCGGAACCCGTACTGTTTCACGAAGAAATTATCCGCATGAACGGAGATATCGTCGGTTACATCAGTTCTGGCGCATTTGGTTTCACGCTCGGCAGATCGGTGGGCATGGGTTATGTTAATCATACGGATGGCGTTACCAAAGAGCTGATCGAGAGCGCCGATTGGGAAATCGAAATTGCCTGTGAGCGCTTTCAGGCGGAAGCCTCATTACGCGCCTTCTTCGATCCAACCGGTGAAAGGATAAAGGGATAATACGGATGCCGGTTTCGGCAGAGGATATTGAATTCACGGCTAACCGAATCGGAACCCATATCGTGCGCACGCCGCTTGTTCCCTCTCCGGCGCTGTCGCAAATACTCGGTCGGGCGTCAATCAGTCATTTCGGACTAGGCGCTTGTCAGGTATCGGCTGATTCGGGACAGGGTCATAAAAAGAAACTGGCGGCGCGCATGCCCTACCCCGCGCATGTCGCCGATCTCCATTGCGAACAGAATCTCTGAGCATTCATGTTGCAAAATTTCCAGCTCTTCGCTCCAGTCCAGGTTGTGCAAATAGATTAGCCAGGTTCTGGCGGCGCGATAGTAAAGCAGATCGGTCATTTCGCGCAGCGCCTTGTTACCTATCTGCTCGATAATCAGTTCGTGCAACTCGTTGCACAGACGCGCATAGGCGGTCAGTTCTTTTGTGCCATCTCGCAGACGTTCGGCACGAGCGCGTAATTTTTTAACGGCTTCGATCGCTGCTGGCGTCGGTGCTACCGGTGACAGTTCGCCCATCGATTCTGCGAGGCTCATCCGCAACGCATAGATATCCTTGAATGTTTTGATGTCCACTTCGCTGACGATGGTGCCAACTCCGTTGCGTGTTTTCAGCAGACCCTCGTAATTCAGTCGCTGCAGCACGTTGCGGATCGGGGTGCGGCTAACCTCGAACTCATCGGCAAGCTGGCCTTCGTTAAGCACGGTACCAGGCGCATACTCGAGCAGGCAGATACGTTCCCGGATAGCCTTGTAAATACGATGAAATCGGCTCGCCTGGCTTTCGCGTTGTTTTCTCGATGTCGATATCTGTCTAACAGTCGATCCCTGTTTCAAGTGGCCTCCCGAAGAATGTCAATAACTGTTAAGCCGTGTGGGTTAGCTTGACTGGCCCCAGTCCATCTGGAAAAGGCGGCCATAACCCTCGATCGAGTCATCTATATTCGCTCGACGCAGGCAGTCCCACATCATTGCCTGGTTCGAGCATATGACGGGCTTGCCGGCTGCATCCTCAATCTCCTGCAGTACGTCCAGCGTGCGAATACCCCCGCAGCTGACAAAGATGGCATCGGCATCCTCACGATCGATGCTGAGCGCAAAATCACGGATAAATGACGGCTTAATGCGACCCATGGCCTCGCAATCCTTGATGTTCAAGCCCTGAATATCGAGCACGTCAAAACCTTTTTCACGAAGGAAAACAGCCTCCATGGTATTGATTTCATCGAGATAAGGTGTGGCCACGACAATCTTGTGAGCGTCCAGTCGTCGCAGCGCATTGATCACACCGGTCACCAGGGTGGTCGGCTTGGCCCATGGCGCGCCACGACTGATTTCAGCCCTGACTCTATCTTCGCCGATAACTATCGACCCGGACGTGCAGGCATAGCAAACGACATCCGGACGCGCCTGGGGTTGCAAGATAGAAGCTGCCTCGGCCATGCCGTCAATTTGTGCCGCCAGGGTTTCAACATTACAGTCAT
Organism: uncultured Gammaproteobacteria bacterium; assembly: GCA_964196225.1. Lineage (GTDB taxonomy): Bacteria > Pseudomonadota > Gammaproteobacteria. Next base: position 13,277 of record CAXMSP010000137.1, read on the forward strand.
TGTGCGTATTGAGTCGCGTAACGCTGGGGCCAACCCCTTCCGGCGACAGGCGATAAATATTATCTTCCATGACCAGATCCATGGAAATAATGATGAAACCAAGCAGTGCGCGAAAATGAGTGCCGTCATCATAAACAACTTCTCGATGCGTGGAATTCACCTCGGAGATCGGAGCTTCGTCGGTGTTAGCGGTGGTGGACATTTTCATCCCTCTAATTAATTGACCTGGTTTAAAGGAGTATACTTAAAAATTCTACCTATATATAGCTCGTAATAATAATTATATGATTCGTGGCTTAATCTCGAGACATCTGATGCCAGGAAATTTAACTATAGTATCGATAACAGGGTCTGAGTTTTCTTTGCGACGACGCGTTTAATAAATTTAAATTACTGTTTTTAAATGATTTATTTTAATTTTATCGAAAATAAGAGTAACCTTTACAGATGCCATCAAACCAGAACAGAATTAAATTGACATACATCGGGTTCCTTGCGATGCTATTTCGATCTAACGACCTGTATATAGTTATAATTTAGATCTAATTAATAAAGCCTGAACACGGGGTTTTCGTGTCGTGAGCTCAGAAACCGCCAGGTAACATTTAACAGGAGATCGTGTCATGTCGAAACAACCTCATTCTATGGGCCTCGAAAGTGAGATGCTGCCGCTGTTTCAGAATCGCACCCAGGAATTGCAAAGACGCCTAAAAGATGAGGGTATCGATGTACTCCTGATAACCAATGTTGACTCCATTTATTACTACTCCGCCTACTGGGGTGACCTCGGACTCGAGTTTGGTCGGCCAACAATACTCGCAGTGGCCAGTAATGGCGATGTGACGCTGATAACACCCGGATCTGAAAGCTTGATGGCCAAGGCCATGACGTGGATCGGCGATCTTGGTTTTTATTCTGATGGAGTGGGTGAAGAATGGCGCGACCCGCTGCGCAAAGCGCTAGGTGCAGATATCGGCAAATTACGGATCGCAATCGAAAGCAACGATATTCCAGCGGTTATATCCAATTTCCTGAGACAGGAATTCGGCATCGATGGCCTGGTTGACGCGACACCGATCATTGCACAAATGAGAGTCATCAAGTCTAGCGAGGAACTCGATATGATCCGCCAGGCCGGCCAGGTTGCCGTCGCCATGGGCTCTGCCGGGCGCGACGCCATGGCGGTGGGTGTTCCGGAATATGAAATATCCCTTGCCTGCCTGACCGCTGGTACCCGAAAAGCAGCCGAGATTATCGCCGCAGAGGACCAGGACGCGCTGATGAGCCCGATGATCCATAATTTACAGGCGCTTCAGTCCGGACATTTCACGAGCTACACTCACCTCCATCCCAGGGTAAAGAAGCTGGCGCACGGTGACCCGGTCTACATGTGCTTTTGTTCGATCTGTCACTTCAAGCAATTCAAGATTGGTTATGACCGTGAGTACTTCGTCAGCACTGTCGACGATGAAACAGCCCGGATTTACAACACCGCAATCGACGCGCAGGCCGCTTCATTGAACGAAATGCGCCCGGGTGTTGCTGCCGAGGACGTACATAAAGCGGCTGATGAAGTCTACCAGTCGGCGGGATTCGCCCCTTCTTACCGCACGGGACGCGCACTTGGCTACTCTTCGCTGGAGCAGCCGCAGCTGAAGTATGGTGATCGCACACCGCTCGAGGCAGGCATGGTATTTGCGGTCGACGGTGGCATAACGGTACCGGAAGTTTTTGGTGCCAGGGTCGGCGACACGGTGATTGTTACCGACGATGGTATTGAAATTGCGACCGAATACCCGCGAGACCTGCAAATTGTCTAGTCAGTTATCTAATTGCCAGGTCGGTAACTAATTTTTTACAAACCACACTATTTGAACGGGTAATCAAACATGGCTAACAATAATTACGACGTCGTCATCGTCGGCGCGGGAATCATCGGCGCCGCCATTGGTTATGAACTGGCAACAAAAGGGCGTCGCACGTTAAATGTCGAGATGCTACCGGCGGCCGGGTATGGGTCGACTTCGAACTCCTGCGCCATTATCCGACTCTACTACTCGACGCTCGACGGCTGTGCAATGGCCTACGACGGCTACCATTACTGGATGGAGTGGGCGCATTACCTGCAGGCGCCCGCAAACGAGCCGCTGGCGAGTTTCAACGACTGTGGCACCTTGATCATGAAGACCGAGCTCAACGACGGCCTGCGTAAACAACTCGTGCACCTGGATGCACTGGGTATCACTTATGAGCACTGGTCGAACGAACAGATCCTGGAGCGCTACCCTTTTTATGACCTCTCGAATTTCGCACCCGCCAGGCTGCTCGATGATCCGAGTTTCGGTGAGCCCAGCGGCGGCGCCGTAAACGGTGCCATCATGTTTTCAAAAGGCGGCTACATTACGGATCCGCAATTCGCGACCCGGAATATCCAGCTCGCCGCCGAGCGAGCAGGCGGTTTATTTCGTTTTAACAGCCGCGTGACCGAGATCCCGACACGCGATGGAAAAGTCCAGGGAGTGGTGCTCGACGATGGCACGCGTATCGAAGCACCGGTGGTCATCAACGTTGCCGGCCCTCATTCCTCGCAAATTAACGCGCTGGTGGGAGCTGATAAGGACATGAATATTTCGACCCGGGCGCTGCGCCAGGAAGTCGCGCACGTGCCTGCACCCGAGGGCGTCGATTATTTGTCCACCGGCTGCGTGATTTCGGATAGCGATGCGGCGGTATACTCGCGTCCCGAAGTCGGTAACAACATCCTGATCGGCAGTGAAGATCCACCCTGCGACGCGCACGTCTACGTCGATCCAGATGATTACAATAAAAGTTTTTCCGACCAGTGGACCCTGCAGGCGCAGCGCCTGGCTCAACGATTTCCCAGCCTGGGTATCCCGAACAATATGAAAGGCTGCGTCGACCTTTACGACGTAACTGAAGACTGGATCCCGATTTACGATCGCTCGTGCATCGATGGCTTTTACCTGGCTTGCGGTACCAGCGGAAACCAGTTCAAAAATGCACCCGTCGCCGGAAAGGCCATGGCGGAATTGATAGAATACTGTGAAGCCGGTAACAATCACGATTCCGTACCGATGCAGTATCGCCTCGAGTATGTCGATCGCGAGATCAGCCTCGGAACCTTTTCACGTCTGCGCGAAATTAACCAGGACAGCACCTTCTCGGTACTGGGGTAATCACAATGTCGAAACACTATTTCACCCCGCAAGAATTCGAAACACGTCAGCAAAAAGTACGCGTAGCGATGGAGCAGGCCGGTATTGAATTACTTCTGGTCATCGCACCCATTCACATCAATTACCTGATCGGCGCGACAGCTAAGGGATACCAGGAATTCCAGCTTTTATTCTTCCCGCTGGAACCGGATCCGCTGGTGATCCTGAGCCGTCTTCCCGAAGTGCCGATGCTGATCGCCGATTCGCTAGCCGATGAGGTTCGGGGCTGGGGTGGGCGCGAACCAGAAGACCCTATCGAAGTGTTCAAGGAAATCCTGCAGGCAAAAAAATACCAGGGTCTAAGAACAGGTTTAGAGGTTCCGGGCTACTACCTGCACCCGCATGATCACAATAAGCTGGTCAACCTTCTCGGCGATGACCTGGTGATGGATGCCACCAACCTGATCGGTAATTTAAAGTTGGTAAAATCGTCAGCTGAAATTGACTACGTCCATAAAGCAGCAGCGATGCTCGATCAGGGCATGGAAACCTGCTGCGCATCGATTGCAGCGGGCAAGACAGAGCGTGCCATCTCGGCGGAAATTCACCATACCTTGCTGGCTGCCGGTAGCGACATACCATCGAGTCCGATGAACTTTCTTACCGGTCCGCGTTCCGCATTTGCCCACGGTGAACCAACCGACCGTGTGCTTGAGCCTGGCGATTTCATGCACATTCAGTTCGGTTCGCATTATCGCCGCTACTGTGTGACCATCGGCAGACAGCTGTGCCTGGGAGACCCCAGCCAGCGCATGCGCGATGTTTACCAGGTGGTGCGCGAGGCCGGCGATGCTTGCATGGCCGAAATTCGAGCGGGGGTTTCCGCTGTGGTCCCGCATCAGGCTGCCAGGAAGGTAATTGCCGATGCTGGTCTTGATGCCTACCGATTGCATATGACGGGTTACGCGCTCGGTGCCGCGTTTCCGCCTTCCTGGGTAGAGCCGCTGGTGATGGATGCCGGTTGCGAATATACACTGCAAGCTGGCATGGTAATCGCCGTAGAACCGCCTGTATTTGGTCTCGAAGATGGGCTTGGAGTCCGCCTGATCGACAATGTGCTGATCACCGAAACAGGATGCGAGCGCCTTACCTCGACAACGCGCGATCTTATTTTGGTCTGAAGGCATTCCCTCCCTTTCAACCAAACATAAAAAACCCGCTTGCGCGGGGCTGTTTTATGTCTGGCGATGGTGGCAGGCCCCAGCTAAATAGCCTCTGGTATAAATTCCCTGAAAAACAGGAACTTATCACAGAAATCTGATTCCTACAGAAACATTACTATCTAAATCAAGTGTTCTTCCCAAAAGCGGACGCCCAGAAGATAAACTTGAGGGTCGGCTTCCGACCCAAAGCAATGGGATGGACTCCTCCTCATCTACCGGTATCGATGTACCTGACTGATAATATCATTTCAGTTCACGAAAAAGAGGAGTCCACAATGGAGATTAATCGAGTTGGTGTAGATTTGGCAAAAAATGTTTCCCAAC
>CAXMSP010000138.1:0-15086 GCA_964196225.1 uncultured Gammaproteobacteria bacterium
AGCGAATACATTCGATTTGCGGGTGAAGCAGATCCAATTTACGGCCGCGGTATGCACAGCAACAGCTTTGTTGACAGTTGGAGCGTTGCCCGGGAAAGAGTGGGTTCACCTGAATCCTGGTGGCCTGATCCCCCTGATCGACTACCCGGACGTCCATTGAGGCTGGACTTTTGTTTTATCAGTACTGAGCTCGCGTCAAAGGTGAATCGTTGCTGGGTCGATACTAAAGCTGTCGGTTCCGATCATAGACCTTATTGGGTGGAATTCGATGGCTAGTAAGTTCATCGACATCAATAGCGCCAGGAATGGTCCCATCATTCGTTTTCACTAGTAGAGAAACCGAGTTATTCGTATTAAGCACAGCTGGAACGATATGGCGGTTAAAAAACGCATCCAGTCGAATAAAGTGCCTGCTATTGAGTGATGTCAAGAGTCTGATTAGGGTCGTAAACAGACTCCAATATAAAAATTTTGAGTGTCTGCTTTTGATGCCAGGTGCTTAATAAAAATCCCCCCGGATAAAATTTTCAGCAATCAACATCGTTCGAATTTATAATCGCCTGCAATCCGTTCGGGGGGACCGTGATGGTGCGTAAAATCGTTTATCCGGATGCTGACGAAAAATCAGCGCAACTTATTACCAGTGGCAGGCTTGCCAAACTTGAAAGTCTCGGTGAGTTCAAGATTTACTGTGACGAAGAAGAACCCGACGATGCAGCTTTTATCGAGCGCCTCGCCGATGCCGATGCAGCCATCTCCGGATGGGGACTCAGCAACGCAGTGCTTGCGGCACTGCCAAAGCTTGAGATCATTTCATTCACCGGGCTCGGCGTGTCAACCTTTATCGATATCGCCGAAGCCTCCCGCCGAAACATAACGGTGACCCACACGCTGTCCACGGCGGAAACGATTGCGGAACATACCATGGCCCTGATGCTTGACGCTGCCCGGCAGGTAAGTCGTCTCGATCGGGATCTTCGCAAAGGCTTTTGGAATACAGGCCTTTACGCAATGGATTTGCGCGGAAAAACCCTGGGATTGGTCGGTTTTGGACGCATCGCAGCAGCACTGGTACCCCTTGCGCAGGCATTCGGCATGAAGATTATTTGCTGGACGCGCAATCCCACTCGGGAACGCGCTGATCTGCACGGGATCGAATTTACCGATCTCGAACAGCTGTTAAAAACCAGCGACGTTATTTCGCTGCACTTGTTGTCAACAGCGGAAACCGACGGCTTGCTCGATGCGGATCGGCTGCGTTCGATCAAGCAAGGTGCACTTTTAATTAATACCGCCCGCTCAAGCTTACTCGATGAAGCCGCGTTGGCCGATCTGCTTCGGTCAGGCCATCTAGGAGCCGCGGGAATTGATGTGTTTGACGACGAACCTATCTCACCGGATCATCCGTTTCTCGAACTGGACAATGTTGTCATGACGCCCCACGTCGCCTATAACACGCCCGAGGCACTTGCCGATATGTACGACACGGCGATCGATAACCTGGTGGCATTTTATGCAGGCAAACCACAGAACGTGACTACCGTGCCGTGAACAGCGTTAGTCAAGTTGGCAGGCTTTAGCGACTCAAATCAAAATTTCTTCTGGTTGGGCACGCGTCGCATTTCGTCAAACACCTTCACCTCCCAGGGCCTGATCGCCATTATAAAACTGCAGCCAAAACGATCCTCCAGCGGAACCGATTCAGAATCGAGTCTCAGTTCGTGCGCATCGATTGCAAGTTGTTTTATCTTCCTGATCATTTCAGCATTTGCGGCGCGCGAAAAAACACCCGAGATATAGATGCGAAACTCACCGTTACCATCAAACGACGAATCAAAGAACTCGGCCTGGACCTCACGTTCATAAAAGCGCTCAATCGGACCACCCGGACGAAACCTGAAGCTTTTTGAAATCATCAGCTTCACTCGATTGCCCGGCTGCAGTTCTATTAACTTCATGCGATCCAGTTTCGCCAACAGGCGTATACCTTCAGTCTCGGAAATATCGTAGATCCTGATAATGTCTTCGAAATCAAGCTTGCTCATGAGGAAATACGCCACCAGCAGCAGCTTGATATCCGACACCAGTTCCGTTTCCTGCTCGAGCGTTAATTGATCAGTAAGCTCGATATCTTTTTCCATCTGGTGAATCAGGTCGGAAAACTCGAGGTTTAACAACTCACAAACCTGTGCCAGGCGGGTCAAGGTAAACGACCGCTCGGCGAACAGTCTTTTCACGCTGGCTTCAGACAACTCAAGTTTTTTTGCAACTTCTTTGTACCTTATCCCCTGCTTGCGAAGTTCCCGCTTCAGTGTTTCAACAATCAAATTGGTTTGTCGCATAGTATTAACCAGTGCTACTGTAAGTCCCAGATGTCGCTACTATGCGGTAGTTGGTTGCGCAATACAATTCTCCGAAGCAGTCTACGCTTCCTGGCCTGGAATCATGTAAGGTGGAGATATGAATCTGAGAAAGATTGACCGCCAATCAATGTCTGCGGTTGTTCTTGTCGTGAGTTTCCTGTTTTCCTGCGGCAAATCAGCCTATGCCAGCGAATCAGATCCCTGGACCTATGCTCATATTCCTCTCGAGGATTCGGCGGTGCTGGTTAACGCGCAGTTGGCAAATGCGATTCAGGTAGTTATCGACACAATCAACACTGCACCAGTCGCAGAGCTTGAATCACTTGACGATACGGACCTGGAGTTTGCCTTTTTTGCCAAGTTCAGATCTCACCATATTCGCGACGTGACCTGGGGTATGTTCGAGAAATGCATCGGCACTAACAATTGCAGCGATTGGCCCCGGTTTGAACGCATCCAGATGTACCCCGAAGAAAGTGTCTACCATGCCGCCCGGTGGCGTTTCATTCCATCAAGATTTCATCTCGCATCGATAATCCAGGTCTGCGGGGTACGTATGGGAGCCGACAAGCTGACCCATTTTTTTGACGATGGTTTTCACTATTTCAACGCGCTGCGCAGCAAACGCAAGCATCTCGAGCCTGAAGATATCAGGCAACTATCGATGGTCTTTGAAAAAAGCTACATGGGAACTCGCCTTACCGGAATTGCCAGTCGGGCGGACGTTGAAGCTAACCTGGCAGGTGTGCAGTTTTACAGCGATTTCTTCATCGGAGACTCACCCATGATTGGTCGGGATCGCAACGGTCGCCTGCTAATGCTGCGAAAACCCGACATTTGCGATTATGTCACTGCCCAGTATGACGAACGCATCTTACCCAATGAATATACCTATAGCCTCATGGAAACATCGCGTGCTCGGCAGCGGGCGCAGGACCTGCAAAATACCATCAAGCTGCACCTAAGCCATTCTGCAGCACTGGCGCGCGAGCTGCGCCAGGAAGAATTGACCGCTCAAAAGGAGACGATTCTGGCTCGCCGCATACCGATGACGCACTGGCAGAGTGAATTTCCAAAAATACGCCTGGTCGGACATGCTGCCGGTATGGCAAGCCAGTGGGTTTTTGACCCGGGCTTTCGCCGTGTGTCGAATCTGTTCGGGTTTGATCCGCTGAAACCAGGCAAGCTTGATGATCGAATACCCGTCACTATTCGTCGGGTTGACTCGGCTTATTTAACGGAATGAAAACCTCTACCTGACATAACCAATCACTGATACAAAGTGGCAGGTGGAACCGGCCAGTACAAAAAAGTGCCAGATGCCGTGGGCATGGACCAGCCGATTCATCATGTCGAGAATATAGAACACCACACCCCCGGTGTAAGCAAGGCCGCCGGCCGTCAGCCACCACAGGCCCGTTCCGGGAAGTACGGCCTGAAGGCTGGCGAAATCAAATACGCATGCCCACCCCATACCGAGGTAGATCAGCATTTGCCCAACTTTAACCGCCCAGCCGGATAAAAATACCTCGCTCAAGATGCCCGCCAGGGCGAGTGCCCAGATGATGCCGAGGATCAGGAAACCATTACCATCGCGCAGGCTAACCAGCATATAGGGTGTGTAGGTGCCAGCGATCAAAAGGTATATCGCGACGTGGTCGAGCAGCTGGAACAGGTCCTTGAGCTTAGGCGGGTGAAAACTGTGATACAGCGTCGACATGGTATAGAGCAACACCAGGGTGACGCCGAAAACGCTAAAACTCGTAATGATCCACGGGTCGCGTGACTGTATCCCAATGGTGAGTAATGCACCCAGACTAACCAGCGCCAGCACGGCACCGACCAGGTGGCTGATACTATTGAGTTTCTCGCCGTAGTACATGGTTAGCCCGAAAATCTGGCAGTAATAAGTTCCGTTTCAGACAACGACTACTCAAAAGCGATTGCAGCCTCCTGCAACCACAACAGCAGGTAATCCGCAAAGCTGCGACGGATAATGACCCCGAAACCGGAATTGTCAGGCAGCGGCGACAGCGTCATGCCAGCCTTGGCGAGCCGCGTCTGCGCGCATTGTCCATGCCTGAATTCGCGTGGATGTAAATCGAGTGGGCAGTCGGTCGCAAGCAATGCCGTTGCATGCTCTCCGCTAACATGGATCATGGTCAGTCCGCTTGAATTATCGACAACAGAACAAAACGCACCTTTCATCGCCGACAGCAGTTCAGCCTTTAACTGGCCTTGCCCGCCGGCCGGTGTCACGATCAACCACTCGTCCGGACCCAGCCAGTAAATTCGATAGTCGCCCGATTCGACCACGGTATTCGCGGTCGTCGGCGGCTCGCAGCCAAGCACTTTCAAAGCTCCAGCCAGGAATTTGGTATTGTCGGAGCGACCGCGCAGGTTAACGTAACCCAGAAAAGGCTTTTCTTCGATCAATAGGGCGTTCCCGACCGGTTCACCCAGTTCAATCTGGACCAGCGGGCTCTCCTGTTGGAAAAGGTCAGACATTCTGTTGCGCTCCTTCCTTGTCGTAAAACACGGGATCGGTGATTTCGGCCTTGACCACACGACCATTGGAGAGTGGCGCGTATACGGTTTCGCCCATGCGATGATGACCGCCTTTCACCAGCGCCAGCGCGATCGAATGACCGCAGCAGGCGCTGAAGTAACTCGAACTCACGTGACCTGCCATTGGCACCGGCATCGGCGCCTTCGGATCATTCACCAGTTGTGCGCCCTCGGGAATCACCGTCTGCGGATCTTCGGTGATCAACCCGACCAGTTGCTTACGGTCCTTGCGCACCGTGTCCGGTCGACTCAACGAGCGTTTGCCGAGGAAGTCGTCCTTGGTTTTCGATAACGCCCAGCCTAGCCCCAGGTCTTCAACCGTAACCGAACCATCTGTATCCTGTCCGACGATCACGTACCCTTTTTCAGCACGCAGCACGTGCATGGTTTCGGTGCCATAAGGGTTGATATCGAACTGCTCCCCTGCCTGCATCAGCTGTTCCCACATGAAGCGACCATGATTGGCCGGGATGTTGACTTCGTAGGCGAGTTCACCGGAGAAACTGATACGATTCACGCGACATTCGATATCACCGATGGTCCCGGTTTTCGAGGCCATAAATGGAAACGCTGCCGCGGAGAAATCGATCCCCTCGCAGACCGCCGCGACGACATCGCGACTCTTTGGACCCACCACGGCCGCCGTCGCCCAGTGGTCGGTCACCGAGGTCAGAAAAACCTCCATCTCCGGCCACTCGGTCTGCAGCCAGCGCTCCATCCACGCCAGCACACCAGCGGCACCGCCGGTGGTCGTATGTATAAAGAAATGGTCCTCGGCGATGCGTATGGTAACGCCGTCGTCCATGACCATACCGTCTTCACCGAGCATGAAGCCGTAGCGTCCCTTGCCGTTCTCAAGCTTCATCCAGTTATTGGTGTAAATCATTTCGAGAAATCGCGCGGAATCCGGACCCTTGATTTCGATCTTGCCGAGCGTCGATGCGTCGAGAATACCGACGCTTGCGCGCACTGCGAGACATTCACGATTAACCGCGGCGTGCAGGTCTTCGCCCGCCTTCGGATAATACCAGGGGCGCTTCCACTGCCCGACATCCTCGAATTTAGCGCCATTTTCTTCGTGCCAGGCGTGCATCGCCGTCTTGCGTACCGGATCAAATAGCCTGTCACCCAGGTTTGGCCCGGCAAACGCGCCGAAACTGATCGGCGTATAGTTCGGTCGGTAGGTTGTGGTGCCGGTCGCGGCGATACTCTGTCCCATGGTTTCAGCGAGGATGGCCATACCATTGATATTGCCGAGTTTGCCCTGGTCGGTACCAAAGCCCATCGCGGTGTAACGCTTCACGTGCTCGACAGACTGAAAACCTTCCCGCACTGCAAGTTGGATATCAGCCACACCAACATCATTTTGCATGTCGACGAAAGCCTTGGGTCCACGACCCCGGGTGTAGGGCGAAGGTGCGGTCCACAACGGTACTATTGCCTCGCTGTCGACCGTATCGGCAGACGGGACTTTCATGGTTCCATCGAAACCACAAGCTGCAGCAGCATTGTTACCGGCCTCGGTGCCCTCTTCCAGGCATCCTGCCAGGTCGAGTATGCCGTTCGCGGCGCCCGCCGAAAACTGGGATTGTGTCGTCGTACCGGGCTGAAACATCGCCTTGTCGTCATCCCATACCGGTTTTGCCCCGGATTGTGCGTTCAGGTGCACCACCGGGCTCCAGCCACCGGACACGGCGAGCAGATCACAGCCGAGCGATTTGACGTTACCGCTCACGGACGAACCGTCCGCGGACAGACGCATGACCTGTACCGAACGTAGCCGTTTGCGTCCCGTGGTATCAACGACAAGGCTGCCATTGATCACCTGGATGCCGGCGCTGCGCACCGTGTTGGCGATTTCACTGGCTGAATCGGTACGCGCGTCAACCACGGCAACGACTTCGACGCCGACAGCTTTTAGATCGAGTGCAGTCTGGTAAGCGCTATCGTTGTTGGTGAACACGACGGCCTGTTTGCCCGGTTTAACCGCGTAACGATTGGCGTAGGTTGATACCGCGGAAGCCAGCATTATCCCGGGACGGTCGTTATTGGCAAAAATCAGTGGGCGTTCAGCCGCACCGGTCGCGAGCACGACCTGGTGTGCCCTGACCTGCCACAGTTTCTCGCGTCCGCCGCTGCGTGCCGCAATCGGCAGATGGTCGCTGAGACGCTGGTTTATCGTCAGGAAATTGTAATCGTGATAACCAAACACCGTGCTGCGCGGTAACAGTGTCACTTCCGGCATGTCGCTTAGCTCAGCCACCGCGTTTTCGATCCACAGGCTGGCGTCAACGCCATCGATCTGAGCCGTGCCTGCAAGCGTCAACCCACCCGGTTCGGATTGTTCGTCAGCGATGATCACGCGCGCGCCGGCACGACCTGCCGCAAGCGCCGCGCTAAGACCTGCAACACCGCCGCCAACAACGAGCACATCACAATGCTGGTGAGCATGTTCGTATCGATCAGGATCATTCTCGCGCGGGGTTTCACCCAGTCCCGAAGCCTTGCGGATGAAATGTTCATACTTCATCCACATCGATTTCGGCCACATGAAAGTCTTGTAGTAAAAACCGGCCGGCATCAGGCGGCTGAACTTGCTGTTAATCGACAGCAAATCAAAATCCAGGCTGGGCCAGCAATTGACGCTGTTCGCGTCGAGGTTGTCGTAAAGTTCTACCTGGGTGCCGCGGGCATTCGGAATGGTACGGTTACCCTTTTCCACCTGGAAAATCGCGTTCGGCTCTTCCGAGCCCGCACTTATGACGCCGCGAGGGCGATGATACTTCCAGCTGCGTCCGACCAGGTGTACGCCGTTAGCAAGCAGTGCAGAACAAAGTGTATCGCCGGCCAGGCCGGTATAGCGCTTGCCATTAAAGGTGAACGTGATCTCCTGCTCACGGTCGATGCGCCCACCCTGTTCGGTTCGGAAAGGCTGGCTCATTTTCCATCCCCGCCGGGCGGTTTTTCACCAACCTTGTAGGTGCCCTTGATCTGGTAGGTCACGGTATCGCGCTCGGCGTTGAAGTAGCGACGGCATCCGGCTGCATGCAGCCACTGTTCGCGGTGAGCACCCTTCGGGTTCTTGCGCATGAACAGGTAGTCGGCCCATTCCTCGTCGCTTAATTTCTCGGTTTCGAGTGGTCGTGCGATATGCGCTTCCCCGGCACAGGTAAATTCGGATTCGTCACGTACGCCACACCAGGGGCATTCAATTAACAACATCTTGCATACCTCCTAATGCGCCACGCCGGCTGCACCGTGCTCATCGATGAGGAAACCGGTGACGAAACGATCCAGCGCAAATGCTCGGTTGAGTTCGTGCGGTTCACCGGTGGCGACATTGTGGGCAAACACCCAACCGGAACCAGGAGTAGCCTTGAAGCCGCCAGTGCCCCAGCCGCAGTTGAAGTAAAGTCCCTTTACCGGGGTATTGCCGATAATTGGGCAGGCGTCTGGCGCGGTATCGACGATACCGCCCCACTGGCGGTTCATGCGCACACGTCTGAAGATCGGGAACATTTCGCAGATCGCCGCGACAGTATGCTCGATCGTCGGGAAGCTACCGCGCTGACCATAACCATTGTAACTGTCGATGCCGGCACCGATAACGAGATCACCCTTGTCGGACTGGCTGATATAGCCGTGCACGGCATTCGACATGATCACCGTGTTGATGACGGGCTTGATCGGCTCCGACACCAGCGCCTGCAGCGGATGACTTTCGATCGGCATGCGAAAACCTGCCATCTCTGCGAGCACCGAACAGTGTCCGGCGACCACGACACCAATTTTCTTTGCGTTGATCCGGCCACGCGTGGTCTCGACACCGGTAACCGCACCGTTTTTCTGATGTATAGCCGTTACCTCGCAATTCTGGATGATATCCACGCCGCGCAGGTCGGCTCCACGCGCAAAGCCCCAGGCTACCGCGTCATGGCGCGCGACCCCGCCGCGGGGTTGGAAAGATGCGCCCAGAATTGGATATCGACACCCCTGGTCGATATTGATCTCGGGTATCGCGCGCTTGATTTCTTCCGGGGTAACAACGTGCCCGTCGATGCCGTTCAGACGATTGGCGTTGACGCGGCGCTGGATATCTCGCATGTCCTGTAGGTTATGCCCCAGGTTATAAACTCCGCGCTGGCTGAACATGACGTTGTAATTCAAATCCTGACTCAGGCCTTCCCACAGCTGCATCGATTTTTCATACAGATGCGCGGACTCGTCCCACAGGTAATTGGAACGCACAATGGTGGTGTTGCGCCCGGTATTACCGCCGCCAATCCAGCCTTTTTCGAGCACCGCGATGTTGGTCATGCCGTGCTCCTTGGCCAGGTAGTAAGCAGTTGCGAGCCCGTGACCACCGCCACCGATAATCAGCGCATCGTACTCCTGCTGTGGCTCTGGGCTGCGCCACGCGGCGGCCCAGTTTTCGTGGTAACTGATCGCGTTACGGACCAGTGAGAAAATAGAGTACTTGCTCATAATGAACCTGAATTTTCGAGGCGAGTAGCATACCAAGCCTGCTGACAGTGGGTAAAGCGAAAAGCGTCCGAACCGCGGGTGTGGTCGGGTAAAGCTAAATTGATGGCGCATCTGATACAGGCAATCTCGGTTCCAGAGAACCGCTTATTCAACTAGACTGCGGTCCTCGCTCAAGGATTCGACTCCACCCCATGATCCACAAGAATTCAACCGCCAGCGCGATGATGATGATGATCGCTGCAATGCTGATGCTGCCCGGCATCGATGCGATCGCAAAATGGCTATCGGGATCAGTATCTTCAGGCCAGGTTACCTGGAGCCGTTTTTTCTTCCAGATCATATTGATGTCGCCATTGCTGCTTAAAACACGGGGACCCTGGTTCACACCAGCGCTCGCTCTGCACGCCGCCCGCGGTTCGTTGATCGCCCTCGCAACACTGTTTTTCTTCTCCGGACTTGCCTATTTGCCGTTGGCAGATGCGATCGCTATCTTCTTTATCGAGCCATTACTGGTCACACTGTTGTCGGCACTTTTTTTCAAGGAAGCTATTCACTGGCGGCGGATATCAGCAATAAGCCTTGGCTTTGTCGGCGCCCTGATTATCATTCGCCCGACTTTTGGCGAGGTGGGTTTTGCGGCCCTGTACCCGGTGGGTGCAGCGTTTTGTTTCTCTTTCTATATCGTGCTGACACGCAAACTGGTCAGGCACGAGGATCCGATCCGACTGCAGTTTTTTGCCGGGATATTTGGCTGCCTTGTCATGAGCATCGCCCTCGCCTACGGCACCGCCCAGGGAGTTGCCATACTGACCGCCGCCTGGCCGACGACCGATCACTGGTTGTTGCTCGGCGCACTGGGACTGATCGCAACGGTGTGCCATCTGCTCGTCGTCTACGCCTACCGACTGGCATCGATCGGCATACTTGCACCGTTTCAGTATGTCGAGATCATCGGCGCGACGATCCTGGGGCTGGTCATCTTTGACGAGTTCCCGGATACCGTGACCTGGGTAGGGGTTGCGATAATAGTCAGCTCGGGAATGTATGTATTTCACCGCGAAGCGAGGCTGGCGGCGACCTCCGGGTAATGGTGCTATCCAGAAATTCATCGCTGCCTGGGAATACGCCGGGCACGCTCCCCCGTAAACCTGGAATTGGGTTAAAGGCAATATAAGGAATAGAATAAGAAAACAATTATAAAATTGACCAAAAAACAGGAGAACAAAATGGAAATCGAAACCAAAGCAGTGCACTCGGGCTATAGCCCCGATCCCACAACCAAGGCAGTCGCAGTTCCGATTTACCAGACCACAGCATACGCATTCGATAACACCCAGCATGGCGCGGATCTGTTCAATCTCGCGGTACTCGGCAATATTTACACGCGCATCATGAATCCGACCACGGATGTGCTGGAGCAACGTGTTGCGGACATGGAAGGGGGCGTGGCGGCACTTGGCCTGGCTTCAGGGCAAGCCGCAACTACCTATGCCATTCAAACCATTACCGAGGCCGGCGATAACATCATCAGCATGTCCACGCTTTATGGCGGCACCTATAACCTGTTCGCGCACACTCTGCCGCAACAGGGCATCGAAACCCGTTTCGTCGATCCGGAAAACCTGGATTCAATGGCGGCGCTCATCGATGACCGAACCAAGCTGGTGTTCTGCGAATCGATCGGCAATCCTGCATGCAACATCGTCGACCTGGAAAAGGTCGTCGAGATAGCCCACGCGCACGGGGTGCCTGTCATCGTCGATAATACGGTGGCGACGCCAATGCTGTGCAACCCGATTGCCTTCGGTGCCGATATCGTCGTGCATTCGCTGACAAAATACATCGGCGGGCACGGCACCATTATCGGCGGCATCATCGTCGACTCGAATAATTTCGACTGGGTCGCCAACTAAGGATCGCTTCAAACGCCTGAACGAACCGGATGTCTCCTACCATGGCGTCGTCTTTACCGAGACCGGACTGCCACCCTATATCCTCCGCGCCAGGGTCGTTCCACTGCGCAACATGGGTGCCGCACTCGCGCCAATGAATACTTTCCTCGCGTTACAGGGTCTCGAAACACTGCCCTTGCGCATGGAAAGAATCTGCGACAACACGCTCGCCGTGGCCCAACATCTCGAAGCCCATCCGCAGGTAGAGTGGGTCAGGTATGCCGGGCTGGAGAGCAGTCCGCACAAGGCTCTGGCGGACAAGTACATGAAAAGTAAAGCTTCAGGTATTTTGACTTTCGGCATCAAGGGTGGAATCGAAGCCGGCACGAAGTTCATCGACGCGCTGCAGCTCATCATCCGACTGGTCAATATCGGTGATGCCAAGTCACTGGCCTGCCACCCGGCATCGACCACGCACCGTCAGCTGGCACCGGAAGAACTGGCTGCATCGGGGGTTTCAGATGACCTGGTTCGCCTGTCGATCGGTATCGAAAATATCAAGGACATCATCGCGGATATCGACCAGTCGCTGGATGCAGTCAGGTAATAAATCCCATGTCATACCGTGACTTGACCCGATGCGTCGGACCGACGGTATCCAGTAGGAACGAAAGAAGCATGTCTGGATCCCGCCGGTCCGACGCATCGGGTTAAACCGCGGGATGACATTGTGCGCAGTAACTGCGCCAGGTTCGCGTTATCCCAGGTTCAGGACGCGATGTACTGACGCAGCGCCTCGGCTTCGGACTGGACTTCCATGATGCGGCATTTGACCAGGTCACCGATGCTGATAAATCCGGCCAGTTCCTCGCCATCAAAAACCGGCAGATGCCGGATGCGTCGATCGGTCATCATCGCCATGGCCTCGTTGACCGTATCGTTCGGTGAACAACGAATCACGTTCGTGGTCATCAACTCGGATACCGCGACATCGTGCAAATCGGCACCGTGCGGTGCCATCCCGCCAACAATATCTCGCTCGGACAGGATTCCGGCGATCTGGCCATCCTGGCCTTCTACCAGCAACGCCCCGATTTTATGTTCAGTGAGTGCGATCGCCGCTTCGGCGATATTCTGATTATCCCTGATCTTGACGATCTCATGGCTCTTGCCATGTATCAATGTAGCTAGCTTCATTTAACCTACCCCCCGGTTTGCCGTGGTTGAGTTAACACCGATCCTGGGACCGATTCAGACCGGTACATGATAATGGAATTTGAGCGGGCTTGCCTGATCTATATCACAAATTCTGCTGATGCAGATTTGACCCGCACTGATGGCAAGACAAAAACAACCCGGAGGGCCTGATTTTCCCGTAAGCCTTTCAACTTAAAGCGCGGCATCAAGCTTGTGCGGCATTTCGAAACTGAGTACACTTTTGGCGGCGCCTGTCGGCCGCCATCAGGAGAAAATTCATGGCACAATTTCCAGATAAATCCAACGTCGTCATCATCGGTCTTGGCGGCATTGTCGGCGCCTCGGTGATGCATCACCTGGTCGAACGCGGCTGGGAAGATATTGTCGGTATCGATAAGACGTCGGTTCCCACCGACATCGGCTCAACCTCGCATGCGTCCGATTTCTGCTACGCCACCGATCACAGCAAATTCGTCTGCTACACCACGCATTACAGCATCGAGTTCTTCGACAAGATGGGCCACTACGCTCGCGTCGGTGGTCTCGAAGTCGCGCGCAAGGGCGACGACGACCGCATGATGGAACTCAAGCGCAAGGTCGCTTCCGGCAAGGCCTTCGGCACCAACGTAAAGATGATCAGCGCGGCCGAAGCCAAGGAGCTCTTCCCACTGCTCGAAGAAGACATGATTCAAGGGGCGATGTGGGATCCCGATGCCGGGCTGGTGAAACCCCGCTCACAAACTGTAGCCGGAATCCTGGTCGATAACGCGGTCAAGACCGGCAAGGCACAATCCTTTGCCAACACCAACGCGACCGGCCTCGACATTCAGGACGGCCGCATCGTCGGTGTAGAAACCAGTCGTGGCTACATTGCCGCCGATCACGTCATTGTGTGCACCGGACTCTGGGGACGTACCATCGCAGAGATGGCCGGTGAAGATCTTCCGGTCATGCCGGTCGATCACCCGCTCTCCTTCTTCGCCCCCTATACTGAATTCGAAGGCACCGGCAAGGATATCGGTTACCCGCTGCTGCGCGACCAGGGCAACTCGGCCTACATGCGCGATACCGGCGACCCAAAAACGCCGGAAGGTGGCCAGATCGAGTGGGGTTACTACGAGGAAAAGGAACCCCGACTGGTACACCCGCGTGATCTTCCCGAAAAAGGCGAGACCCACTGGTCACCGTCGCAGCGCGATCTCGAACTCGAACAGATCATGGAGCCGCTGGAGCGCGCCATGGAACTGACCCCGATCCTCGGCGAAATCGGTTACAACGAAAAACACTCGTTCAACGGCCTGCTGCAGGTGACCACCGACGGCGGACCGTCGGTCGGTGAATCCTCGCAAACCCGGGGACTCTGGTACGCGATCGCGGTCTGGGTCAAGGACGCCCCCGGAATTGCCAAGGTGCTCGTGGACTGGATGACCGACGGCGTCGCAGAGATGGACTTCTTCGGTATCGACACCGCGCGTCACTACCCGATTCAGAAAACCCCGTCCTATATTTACGATCGCTGCTACGAATCCGCGTTCAAGATATATAACCCCGCAGTGCACAATCGCGAACCCTATTCCAAGGGGCGCAATCTGCGGCGCAGCGCCTTCTGGGCACGCGAGCAGGAACTGGGTGGCTACTTCATGGAACTGTCAGGCTGGGAGCGCGCCCACGGTTACGCCGCTAACGAACCATTGCTGGAAAAATACGGAGACAAGGTTCCAGTGCGCGAGCACGAGTGGGACAACCGTCACTTCTGGCGCGTATCCAACGCCGAGCAACTGGCCATGTCGGAAAACGTCGGCATGATCAACCTGTCGCATTTCGCCGTCTACGACGTTATCGGTCCCGACGCCGAAGCCCTGATGGAATACACCTGCGTCGCCAAGGTCGGCGGCGATACAGCGATCGGCAAGGGGGTCTACACCCACTTTCTGGATAAGCGTGGCGGCGTGCGTGCTGATCTCACGGTGATTCGCCATGCCAAAGACCGCTTCCGGGTGATCGATGGAGCCGACGCGGGACACCGCGACTACATCTGGCTCAAGCGCATGGCCGAAGACAACGGCTGGAACGTTTACATCGACGATCGCTCGGATCACGTGGCCTGCCTGGGTGTCTGGGGCCCGAATGCGCGCAAGACGATTCAAGCCATCGCTGACGATCCTGCCGCCTGGGAGGATGAAAATTTCCCGTTTGCCGCAACCCGGCAGCTCACCTTGAAAGGCATCCCGGTCGAGGCTTTCCGCATTTCGTACGTGGGCGAGCAGGGCTGGGAATTGCACGTGGCGTTCAGCTACGGCCTTTCGTTATGGGATCTGGTCTACGAACAGGGCGCGACCCCTGTCGGGGTCGAAACCTATGCCAACACCCGGCGCATGGAAAAGAGCCTGCGGCTGCAAAACGCCGACCTGCTGACCGAGTACAACCTGTACGAGGCTGGACTGGCGCGTCCCGTAGTCAAGGCAGCGGACTTCCATGGCAAGGCGCCCTACCTCGAGCAACGCGAGCTCGAACACCAGGCCGCATACCTGTGCACCCTGTCGATGACCAACAATGTGGACTCACAGGGCATCGCGCGCTA
>CAXMSP010000139.1:0-8730 GCA_964196225.1 uncultured Gammaproteobacteria bacterium
GGACTGGGAAGGCCGTGAATGGGGAATTGCACAATGCGCACGCACCCCCGGGATCACCATCGACTGGTGGCGCCATTGCCGTGAACTGATCATGCCCGAGGATTACCTCGGTCGGCCTTATTTCGATTCCTGGGCGCAAACCGATTTTTCGACATACATCGAGGCGGGCTATTTTTCTGAGGAGGAAATAAGTGCCGGCAAGTCGCTCTCCAAAGATACCGATTATGGTGAGCCCGCCGTCGCGATGACGCTGAAACAGGTACTGCAGGAAGATCACGACCATGCCGTTCGCTTCGATGCCGAAATTGAAACGCCACCCGTATTTGCGGTCGGACAAGCGGTGATTGCCTCCCGCCATGGAAACAGCGGTCATACCCGCTTACCGCAGTATGCGAGAGGCCGGCAGGGAACCGTGCATGCCTATAACGGGGCACACGTGTTTCCGGACCTGTCCGCGCAAGGCGAGGAAGTTCATCAGCATTGCTATAGCGTCATGTTCGAAGCCTCGGAGTTATGGCCGGAAGCACAATGGAGCCAGGACAAGGTCTACCTTGATCTGTGGGAAAGTTATCTGGCAGAGGCCTGACTATGGATGACCCGAATTCGGCGTTACTCAAACCCCTTGCCAGTGTCGATGGTCAACCGGCCTTCGATGAGCCCTGGCAGGCCGAGGTGCTGGCGATCGCCGATACCCTGGTGCAAAACGGCATGTTCAGCGCGAGCGCCTGGTCCGACGCGCTCGGTGAGGCCTTGAAACAGGCGCAATCCAGTGGTGCCAACGACAACCAGGAAACCTATTATCAATGTGTTTTGAAGGCGCTCGAAGGACTGGTTGCCAGCCATAGTGACATCGATCAACAGGCAATGGCCGGTAAGCGCAAGGACTGGGAGCAGGCCTACCTGTCGACTCCCCATGGGCAACCGGTAAATCTCAAAACCGGGTCACAGGCCTAATTGGAAATGGCCTGTAACAAAGGGCCTTCGAACTGTTCAAGCGTCAGGTAAAGTCCGGCCCCTGCGACCATCGCACCCGCCAGGCGGGGCTGAATCGCGCTCGCGTGCGAAGCCTTCCATAGCATCGTACAAACCAGGCCGGCGGCCAGTGCAATTGCAAACTGCGTGACACCCAGACCCAGCAGGTAACCCGCCAACACCTGGATGCCGAAAGCCGCCTCCTGCGTCGCAAGTGACAGGCCAAAGGCTGCACCGTGAAATAATCCGAAACCGGCAAAGGCGAACACAACGGTCGGTAAACTGAATCGATGTCCGCTGAGCAACATTGATCCCAGCACCAGTAGCGATAGCGCAATCATGAACTCCGTTGCCGGCACCGTGGTCCACAACAAGGTGACCAGGCAGCCGCCAAGCATGGCGACGATATAGGCCAGTGGTGCCAATATTCTATGGCGCGTGAAAATTGCAATAATGCCCACCGACGTGACAAAAAATAAATGGTCGAAGCCGAGTATCGGATGCCCAAATCCGGACATCAGGCCATGGACGAATGTTGTCACCGGCATACCCGCGAGCGGGTGGTGCGCAAGCGCAGGACCGGCAAGTAGCGACAGGAGTATCAGGACGATTATCTTTTGCATTTGAATTCCTCCCCCGGGAATTTAATGAATGGTAGTTTGACTACTGTTGGGTTCGTAGCCGTGAATTCTGGATCAACACAACGGTCAGCAGTGGCGCCGCCACGCCGATCGTCGCGACGGTGATCAACAGCCAGCCCAGTTCGCCGTAATCTGCCGTGGTCTGAATCGCATCCGTTACACGGTCACGAACTTCACGAGTGACGATATAAATTTCGTTCATGTACTTGGTGCCAAGACTTGCAGCCGAAAGCGCCAGGTTGGTGAACGACGCCATGACCGCGAAAACCGTGGCTTTCAAATGCGCCGGTGCGTTCTTGGCGATCCAGGCCAGCATCGGGATCATTGCGATCTGACCCAGCGGTGATTCGATAGCGGTGTCGATAATCGCGATAAAGCGCGCATCGACAATTCCCCCGGTATGTGGCGCGGTCCATTCATGCAAGCCATAGTAGAGACCGATATTGGGTAACGACAGAATACCCGCGGCGATGGTTAACAGCACGACGACAAATGCGATCGAGCGCCTCGCCATCATCGGGCGCAGCACCACCATACCGACGAGTGTGAGCATCGAGGCGATCAGAGACAGTACAGAAAAAAACTGCTGATCAAAATTGAGCACATCGATTTCGAACCAGCCAGCGCCCGGGCCGGGCAGCGGTACCGCGCGGAACACGAAAATGATAACCGCGGTACCCACCAGCATGTTGCGCTGCTCAGGCTTGAGTTCAAGTAGCAATCGATACATCAGGAATAAAATAATGGCCATCGAACCAAGGAAAATAATTTCCTGCGCCAACGGCACATCGCTGACGCCCATGGTCACGGTGAACACGGCAAAAACCAGGCTGCCACCGAGAATCCACCAGTTTGGATTGGTTTCGCCCGTGGGGGCGAACAACAGCTTGTCGATGCTGCTGTGGTCATGGCCCTGCGCTTCCAGCTGCCGCGCGCGTCGGCGCAACAGAATCCCACCCAGGATGACGCCCATGATCGAAACGATCGGGATGATCAGCGCCAGCAGGTAGATGTCGGCATAGATCGCAACCTTCATTTCTTCCGACATGTCCTCTACGCCTTCGAACATGGTGATATTCAGCGCCGCGACGGCGACCAGGCCACCGATGATCGCAACCCGTCCCAGGGTCTGCATCGTGGTGTGCATGGTCTTGATATCACTTTCCGGGTAAGGATTGCCGTCTACGTCGATGGTCGGCACTGCCTCCACCGTCATCGCATCCGCGACCACGTCCTGTACCACGTAACCGGTCGGCGCCAGGATGGTGGCAATCACGAACCAGGCTTCGACCTTGATGATCTCGGCCATCATGGCGGTATGCGCGATAATGCCGTACATGATTAAAATACTGAGCGCAATCAGGCTGGCGCCGATGTAAACCAGCAGTGCCTTGCGGCGCCAGATCAAATCAACCAGGTGCCCGATGGGCATCTTTAAAGTCCAGGGAATGCCCGCCCAAAACGCCAGCCCGGCGAGAAAGGCCGCGGATAGATCGAGATACTCCTTGATAAAGAAAGCGCCGACAATCGAGGTCAGACCCGACACGCCAGCAGCCAGGTACACCATGAGTGGAGGCAGGTAGGACCAGCGAAACTGCCTTCCCAGGTCGAGAAAGGTGTTATCGAACCAGCGCCAAACTGGATTATCAGTCATAAAACTCTACATGTTGAGACAAGGCCGAAGCCTATTATCACATGCTGAAAACCCGACGCAAATCAATTAAACCGTTTGAAATAGCATTAGAGTTAAAGCGAAGAATCGGAGGATTTAAGCCATGTTTGGTCCTTTCGTTCATGATATCGATCCCATATTGGCCGAGTTTGGAGGTTTTTACTTCTGGTGGTACGGGGCTAGTTATACCTTTGGATTCCTGGCCGGCTTTTTCTGGCTGCGCGCCAACCGGACGGCCCTGGCTTTTGATACCGATGCTGTCTACAAGCTAATAATCTACATTGCCATCGGCGTTCTTTAAATTGAGCAGGGCAGGCGCATCTGCGGACAGTGGAGCGGGCGTCGGGCCTGTTTCCACCAGAGCGGGTTGCTGGCCTGCGCGACAACGTCATTGTGGTCGTGATATTGCTGCTGCTGGATAAAACCCCAGGCCTTGGCTTTGGGTGCATGGATGAACAGGCTCCAGCATTCAGTCCCAGGGGCGATATTCACGCGGTGAAAAACGTCGCCGGATATGAAATTGAAACCTCCCGCCCGCAGCCAGCGACTGTGCAGCGTATTATCGGCCCGCGCATCGAGCATGCGTGTCTCTTCGTAGGAGCCACACAGCACTAGTGAAAGCGCGTGCTTCCACGGGTGATTGTGCAAACCCCGACCGGGATCGCTGGCAACAAATCGATGCAGGTAAACCTGGTAACCAAACGGCAGGCGCAGCAGGTGATAACGTTCGAGATAGGGTTGATGATCAGGCCCGTTAATGACGCGGCAACGGCAAAAGGCGGATAGTTTGTAAAGCAATGATTTAGTCCAGGACATATCGTTCCCCTTAATCTTGATCGTGCTATTATCCCGGAGTATGTAGCTCACAAGATGAGCCATAAGAAGAGATTACTTTATTTATGGACCGAACCGAGCGTTTTCACGTGATCGACCAGATGCTGTGCAACCAGCGCGTGGTCACCCGCGCACAGTTTCTCGATGCGCTCGAGGTATCGCCGGCGACCTTCAAGCGCGATCTCGAATACCTGCGCGACCGGCTTGCGGCACCCATTGCCTGGGATCGTGAACGTCGGGGTTATTGCTACGAACAGGGCGAGGGCAGCGAACAGTTTCAGCTGCCCGGGTTATGGTTTAACACCAGCGAAATCCAGGCGCTGCTGAGTATGGATGCGTTGCTCGAAAATCTGCAGCCCGGCGTGTTGTCGAATCATATCGAACCACTGCGCTCACGTATCCGCATGCTGCTTGACGATGGCGACCATAGCGTCGATGAGATCGCGCGCCGGATTCGAATCATCCCGCTGGCCGCGAAGGCCTATTCCAGTGAATATTTCCAGGATCTTTGCCAGGCGCTGTTATCCAGGAAATGCGTCGATATGACTTACTACAGTCGCCCGACAGACAGCAGCAGCGAGCGTCGGGTATCACCGCAACGGCTGATCTACTATCGTGATAACTGGTACCTGGATGCCTGGTGTCATTTACGCAAGGCGCTGCGCAGTTTTTCAATCGATGCGATCAAGGCGCTCGATATTACCAGCGAAGCAGCCATTGAAGTTGGCGCGGAAGAACTGAATCGCGAGCTCGAAAGTGGCTACGGCATTTTTTCCGGCGCAAAGACGCGAAAAGCAGTGCTGCGCTTCAGTCCGGAGATCGCGCGCTGGGTATCGCGCGAAACCTGGCACCCGGACCAGCAAAGCGAATATGACGACCAGGGTTACTATGTATTGCGCGTGCCCTACAGCCAGGATACCGAGCTGGTCATGGATATTCTCAAGCATGGGTCCGAGGTCGAGGTGCTGCAACCGTCCGAGTTGCGTGAGCGGGTCAAGCAGCGCATCGTCGCGATGCAGACTTTATACGCTGGGAGTTGAAACGCTTACCAGAGCGAAATTTCTATGTTGTCGAGCAACCGCGTCGGACCGATGGCCGCGGTAACCAGGATGACGAGATCACGATCTTCGGTTGTTGCGGGCAACAGGTTATCGGCATTACAGATGCAGAAATAATCGGTTTTGAAACCGGCTTCCTCCAGATCTTCAATGGCATGCGCCTGCAGCATTTCGAAGTCGCGCTCGCCCTTGTCAATTTGCTGTGCGGTTTGCTGCAGGACCTGGTAAATCAGCGCGGCTTGTTCCTTTTGCGCATCATCGAGATACTGGTTACGTGAACTGGTGGCAAGTCCTGATGTCTCGCGCGTGGTTTCCTGGCCGATGATTTGCACTTCGAGGTTGAAGTCTTCAACCATCTTGCTGATCACGCGGTACTGTTGATAGTCTTTCTTGCCGAACACCGAGACATCCGGCTTGACGATGTTGAACAGCTTCAACACCACGGTCGCGACCCCGGTAAAATGTCCGGGACGGTGTGCCCCTTCGTATTGATCGGTCAAATCGGTAACCTGCACATGGCTGATCCGCTCCAGGCCCTCGGGGTAGAGTTCGGATGCCGCGGGCAGATAGATCAGGTCGCAGCCGCTCGCCTCGAGCAGCGCGATGTCTTTTTCCAGTGTACGCGGATAGTGGTCCCAATCCTCGTTGGGTCCGAACTGCATCGGGTTGACGAAAATACTGCAGATGGTTCGATCAGACAGTGACTGACCTTTTTCGATCAACGACATGTGCCCGGCATGCAGGTTGCCCATGGTCGGGATGAAGGCAATCGACTGATCATGGTCTTTCCAGTGCTGCACGTACTGGTGCAGTTCGGTGACGCTGGTGGCCTGGTACACGGCTCAGGCCTCAGGAAAATATATGTGACTTGTCAGGGAACTTGCCGCGCTTGACTTCCTGCACGTAGCGGCTGATCGCGCTCTGGATGCTCGGCTGCCCCGGCATGAAGTTTTTGGAGAACTTCGGTTTCTTGCCCACGGTGACATTCAACACATCGTGCAGGACCAGGATTTGTCCGTCGACGTCGACCCCGGCGCCAATACCGATTACCGGAATCTCAAGCGAAGCCGTGATCTGCGCCGCCAGGCTTGCGGGCACGCACTCGAGTAGCAGCATATCGGTGCCGGCTGCTTGCAGGTCCTGGGCGGTGGCGAGCATTTGCTCGGCCGCGCTTTTGGCTTTGCCCTGTACCCGGTAACCACCCATTTTGTTCACCATCTGCGGTTGTAAACCGAGATGGGCACAGCTCGCAATGCCAAACTCGGCCAGCGTTTCCACGGTTTTCAACTGGGTATGCCCACCTTCGAGTTTGACCACCTGGGCCTGGGTTTGCTTGAGCAATTCACTCGCGTTGTCGAGCGCCTGTTGCGGCGAATTGAGCGAGCCGAAAGGCATGTCGAGCATCAGCATCGCGTTTTCCAGACCCGCGGCGACCGCCTTGCCGTGATAGCGAATGTCATCGAGTGTTACCGGGATGGTAGTGTCGTGGCCCTGGATCACCATGCCCAGCGAATCTCCGACCAGTACGACCTCGATGCCACATTCCTCGACCAGGCGGGCGAAACTGTAATCATAAGCGGTCAGGCACGCGAACTTTTCACCCTGCTGTTTCAGCTTCTTCAGGTGCGGGATGGTGATTTTATCCTCGAGCGGTTTGGGTATATACATAATGCCGGGGCCCGTTAGAGGGCGAATGATGACTGATTGAAATAGTGACGTCCAGAATGGATATTATTAATTTTTTCCAGTATTGCGTTGTAGTCTTCGGGATTATTGATCAGGTCAGTCGACTGGCTATTGACGGTAAGCAGCGCACTGTCATCGTAGTCGTAGAAAAAACGAGTATAGGATTCTGACAGCCGCATCAGGTAGTCATCGCGAATTTGTTGTTCGTAATCGATACCACGGCGCGTGATGCGCTCGCGCAAAGTCTCGATCGGTGCCTGCAGGTATATCACCAGGTCAGGTTTCGGTGCGTCCAGCGTCAGGTGCGTGTAAATTTGTTCGTAGAGTGCGAGTTCGTCCTTATTCAATGTCATTTGTGCAAACAGCCGGTCCTTATCGACCATGAAGTCGGCAATATAGGAGCCATGGAACATGTCCGCCTGGCGAAAGTCCTGAACCTGTTGCGCGCGCTGCAGCAGAAAATGCAATTGCGCTGACAGCGCGTACTGCTGTGGATTCTGGTAGAAGTTGGCGAGAAACGGATTTTCCTCGGCCTTCTCTAACATTAACTCGCTCTCGAACTCATCGGCCAGCTTGCTGGCAAGGCTGGTTTTTCCAACCCCGATCGGACCTTCGATCACGATGTAACGAAATTGCTCATTCATTGGATTAGGTCAACTTCTCCAGCGAGATTGCGGGTGCATTATCGATAAGATAACGCAGACTTCCGTATCCGGGAATAAAACGATCACCATCGATTTCAAACATGGGTTCGAGGACGAATAATCGCTGCGCAAGTTCCGGGTGTGGAATGACCAGGTGGCTGTCATTGAAGCTGTGGTCACCAAACAGGATGATATCGAGATCCAGGGTGCGCGGTGCCCAACGCTCTTCCTGGTCACGGCGCCGGTAATAGGCATGTTCGATTGCCTGCAATTCGAGCAGCAATGCCATCGGTTCAAGACTGCTATCCAGCAGGGCAACAGCGTTGATGTAATCATCCTGCGGAATATCGCCAACTGCTTCGCTGCGATACAACGACGAACTCGCACGCAGACTGGTCTGGCTGATATTGCCGAGCGCGGCCAGGGCCTGCTCAACGATAGTTTGCGAATCACCAATATTGCCACCGAGCGCAACAAAAACCTCTTTAGCTGGCATTGCGTCGTGGCCGCCGCCGTGGTCGCTGTGTTCTTTTCCGGGCTGGTTCGGGCGCAACCTCGTGCTGGCTTTGAAAATCGGTCCACCAGTGACTCAATTTGTGCGGGAACAAACCCACCATCGACTGTATCAGCATGAAGTCATAGGCCGCCCGGAACACTGGATACCCGATCATGCGCAGTGGTTGTTTGCCCTGGGTGCGGTGAAAGCGCGGCTGCGAAGTCCATATATCGCGGGCCATCTGGCTGAAGCGTCGCGGGATCGAAATATGGCGCACCTGGCGCTTCATCACGGTTTCGCCGACCTGGGCCAGTGCGGGAATCAATTTCTGTTTATCAGGCTGTAACCGGCTTGCCTGTTCCTGTACCGTCGGCCACAGCAGCACTGCAAAAATAAATGCCGGTGATACCGGTTGACCGGTGTTGACCCGGTCATCGGTATTGACCAGCGCCTGGTCGATAAAATCGAGCATCATTTCGTTGGGTTCTTGTTGCAACCATTCGTCGAGCTCCGGCACCAGGTACTTTAGCAGTCGATATTCGCGCAATAACTCGAACACGCGTACGGCCTTGCCCGAGTGAAACAGCTTGATCACTTCATCGAACATGCGTGCCGGTGGAATGACCGCCAGCAGGTGGCCGTATTCATGGATCGCGTTGGCGGAAGAGGCTTCGATTGAAAAATCGAGTTTGGCGGCAAATCGCACCGCGCGCAGCATGCGCACCGG
>CAXMSP010000140.1:0-27633 GCA_964196225.1 uncultured Gammaproteobacteria bacterium
AGCCGCAAGGACGTGGAGCTGGAGCGTGAATTCACATTTCGTAATTACCAGTCCGATACCGAGGAGCACTACCGCGGCATTCCGATCATGGCGTCCAATATGGATGGTGTCGGTACCTTTGAAATGGCCGACAGCCTGGCTGGCATGGGGCTGTTTACCTGCCTGGTTAAAAACTACGAGGCCGACGAGCTGATTGATTTTTTTGGCAAAGACACGACCAGTCGAACCGAAAATGTCGCTTACTCAACCGGTATTACGAGCCAGGATTTCGAAAAATTCGAAGCGGTTTATAAACAGACCGGCAGCCGCTTGAAATACGTCTGTGTCGATGTCGCCAACGGCTACTCGGAACGCTTTTCCGATTTTATCAAGCAGCTAAGAGACGCCTATCCCGACGTCGTCATCATAGCGGGCAATGTTGTAACCGGGGAAATGACTGAAGAACTGATATTGAGCGGTGCCGATATCGTTAAGGTCGGCATCGGGCCCGGCAGCGTATGCACCACTCGAATCCAGACCGGAGTCGGATTCCCGCAACTTTCCGCGGTAATCGAGTGTGCCGACTCGGCACATGGTCTCGGCGGTCATATTATTGCCGATGGTGGTTGCACCTGTCCGGGAGACCTCGCCAAGGCTTTTGCGGCCGGCGCTGATTTTGTCATGCTCGGGGGAATGCTTGCGGGTCATGACGAAGGCGGCGGTGAAATCATTACCCGTTACTTCAAGACCGGTGAAGTCAGGAAAACCGTCGCGGGCCTGGAAGACCTGGTCGAGGAACGCAAGTTCGTTGACTTTTACGGCATGAGCTCAAAGGCAGCCAACGAAAAACACTTCGGCGGCCTCAAGGAATACCGTTCATCCGAGGGTCGGGAAATTCATGTCCCCTATCGCGGTAAAATCGAAAACACGATCCAGAACCTGCTCGGCGGGGTGCGCAGCACTTGCACCTATGCCGGCGCCAAGAAATTGAAATGGCTGAGCAAATGCACGACTTTCGTCAAAACCAGCGAACAGTTCAACACCGTTTTCGCCGACCGCTAACATCGTTTGACGTCATCCCGGAAAGTGCGCAGCACTTATCCGGGATCTTGCAACGTTCGCATGCGCCGGTTGGGAGAGCCTTTTTCAGGCATTCCCCGAGGTAGCGTTCGATCAGGAGTTACGGCGCCAGCGGTGGAATTTGGCGACCCACTCGAGCAGGCGTTCGGGCACATGCGCGCGTTTCCACTCCCCCGCGGCATACTTGTTCGCCTCGGCGAAGGTTGGATAGATATGTATGGTGCCGAGAATCTTGTTTAGCCCGAGACCATGCCTCATCGCCAGCACATACTCTGCGATTAAATCACCGGAATGTTCACCAACGATAGTAACCCCGAGAATTCGATCCTTGCCGGGTACGGTCAGCACCTTGACGAAACCATGTGCCTCGCTGTCTGCAATGGCTCGGTCAAGGTCATCAATACCGTAGCGGGTTACCTCGTATTTAATGCCCTGCTCCTGCGCCTCGCTTTCATTCAATCCGACCCGCGCAATTTCCGGTTCGGTGAAGGTTGCCCAGGGGATAACCGAGTAATCCGCCTTGAAACGCTTAACAATACCGAATAAAGAGTTTACCGAGGTATACCAGGCCTGGTGAGCGCCGACATGCGTAAACTGGTAAGGACCTGTGACATCGCCACAGGCATAAATCGTCGGTATGTTAGTTTGCAGAAACTCGTTTACCTCGATAGTGCGATTCGGATTCAGACGTACCCCGATATCCTCGAGCCCAAACCCGCCTGACCTGGGTGACCGGCCAACCGCAACAATCAAGGCATCAAATTCAATTTCGACCTCGCCATCTTTATTTTCCGCCACCAGGTAATCCTTACCCTCGCGCTTGATAAAACGTTTCGCGGTATGGGCGGTCAAGACCTGCACCCCTTCGTCACTAAACTTCTGCTGAACCATTTCCGAGATCTCCGGATCTTCTCGCAGCAGGATTCGGGGAAGCATTTCAATTTGTGTCACCGCGACACCAAGGCGGGCAAACGCCTGGGTTAACTCCGATCCAATCGGGCCCCCACCGAGCACCGCCAGTTTGCGCGGCTTGTCACGCATTTCCCAGAGATTATCCGAGGTATAAAAATCAACCTGGTCTATTCCTTCGATAGGCGGCACAAAAGGGCTTCCACCGGTGGCGACAACGATGTTACGGGTGCGAATCGTGTCGCCGTTGACTTCGACGGTCCAGGGCGACGTGATATGCGCCTCACCGATCACAACATCTACACCGAGGCCGGTGTAGCGTTCGACCGAGTCATGTGGTTCGATTTTCCTGATGATCTGCTGAATCCGTTCCATAACCTCGGCAAAATCAAACTCGGCATCGGCCTGCTTGATGCCGAATTCCTGGCTGCGAGCGATATGTGACAGGAATTTCGCGGAACGTATTATCGCTTTCGAAGGCACGCAACCATAGTTGAGGCAGTCACCACCCATCTTGTGCTTTTCGATGAGCGTAACCCTGGCCTTGACCGCGGCAGCAATATAGGCCGTAACCAAGCCGGCCGAACCACCACCGATTACAACCAGGTTGGTATCAAACTCGTCCGGTTTGACAAAACCCTCGAGTGCCTTGCGATTGGCAAGTAATACAACGATTTTCTTACCGATAAATGGCAGCATAGCGAGCAGCAGAAAAGAAAATATGATCCCGCCACTGAAAATCCCGCTCGCCGATTCGATCTGGGCCAGTTGGGTTCCGGCATTCACGTAAACTACGGTTCCCGCGAACATGCCCAGCTGACTGACCCAGAAAAAGGTCCACAGGCGCAACGTGGTCAGTCCCATCACCAGGTTAATGACAAAAAACGGGAATGCGGGTACCAGGCGCAGTGCAAACAGGTAAAACGGGCCGTCCTTTTCAATGCCATCATTGATTGATTTCAGGGACGAACCAAATCGGGACTGCACCGTGTCCCTGAAAAGATAGCGTGATACCAGGAAGGCAATCGATGCGCCTATCGTGCTGGCAAAGGAAATCAGTATTAGACCGGTGACCAAGCCGAAAATTGCGCCCCCAGCCAGGGTCAGCACCGTGGCACCCGGCAAAGAAGCCCCGGTAATCACCACATACAACACGAAGAATCCAATCAACGTGAGAACGCGGTTTTCAACATAGTACTGGTCGATAATTTGTTGCTGGGACTTAACGTAATCAAGCGTCAGATACTGTCCCAGGTCAAACTGGAAAAAAATCACCACGATTAGTGCCAACAGACCCAGCAGGACAATTTTTTTCATAGCGGAGATTCCAGACTCGTATTTTGCATAGGACGCTGTTATTGGTTATTAACTAGTTCGCGCTGTGCAGTATTCTTCAGCCCATTGCAGAAACTCTGCCTCGGAGCCCTCGAAGATTATTTCAGGTTTTTTGTCTTTGATCTGGTAACGGTACATTGGATCATAATATTGTTCGAGTAAAATTTGAATTCCCTGGTCAAATTCCACCACGCTGTTATCTTTAAAAAGTGTTTTCAACGCGGATTCAAAGCACTGTTTCACCTGCTGATAGCGATCCCCGCCCAGGCGCTTTTGTATACGTGCCAGGTTGTCCAGTACAAAACTAGTGAACTCTTCCTCGGCACTAGCGCCAAATGCCTGCTGGTAGTCAGGCCAATTACGCTGGATATAGTCTTCACGTATGAGCAGGATACGAGCTTCGATATCAACTTGCAGGATAGCGCGCGGCGCCTTCAATAAAGCACTAAAAAGGTAATCAGGCATGTTGACGCGTCCGATGCGTCGCCCTTCGTCCTCGACAAAAACCGGCTTGCCCGGAAATTTATCACGATGCTTGATAAACTCGATTGAGACCTGGTTTTCCCAGTCGATGACCGACGGTTGTTGGTCGAAGGCATCGCCTCCAAAGGCTGAACCACGGTGATTGGCAATACCTTCAAAATCGATGTGATGCCGGATTTTACGCAATACCCTGGTTTTACCGACCCCTGTCAGACCGCTGACACAAACCAACGGCACTTCCCTGGCAGATTGTTCCAGTTCGTCGATCAGGAAACGACGCATTGCCTTGTAGCCACCGCACACAAGCGGGTATTCGACGCCCTGCTGTTGCAACCACTGCTGGGTGGTCCGAGAGCGCAAGCCGCCACGAAAACAGTACAGAAATCCTTGCGAGTACTTGTTGCAGTAGGTTGTCCAGGCCTCCAGACGCTGCGCTTGAATATCCGGGGTGGCCAGTTCGAGCCCCAGGCGAATCGCCTCCTCCTGTCCCGCATGTTTATAGCGAATCCCGATTTGCTCACGTTGCTGATCATCAAGCAGCGGTATATTAGTCGCCGCCGGAAAGGCACCCTGGACAAACTCAACCGGCGCCCGAACGTCCATCAAGGGGACATCGTTCAAAAAAAGCTGTCGGTAGTCGCTGGTATCGTCTCGCATAAGCGTTTTCAAACTTTGTACGGTAACTCCCAGCAACGATGTATTTTCGGGTTTCGCTTGAAGTCTTCGGGCAGTGTCGCATGGCTTATATCACGAGCTTCGTAGGATTGCTGGATCGTGTCGGCAAGCTTGAAACCACGGCGATTAGTTGAGAACAGCAGTAATCCACCCGGGGCCAAAAGTTTCATTGCCTGCTTTATTAAATCTTCGTGGTCCCGCTGGATGTCTAGAGTTTGCTGCATCTTGCTGGAGTTCGAAAACGACGGCGGATCAAGGAATATCAAATCATAGTTGTGCCGTATCGAAAACCTGTCCGGATTTCTTAATAACTCAACGATATCGGCGCGCAAGAACTGGTACCGGGCTTCATCATCGAGCTGGTTCAGTAAAAAATTTTCGCGTGCCCACTTGAGATAAGTGGCCGACAAATCGACATTCATCACCGTGCTGGCACCGCCCAGGGCTGCTTGTACCCCGACGGCAGCCGTATAACAGAACAGGTTGAGTACTGATTTATCGCGTGCGTGGTGGTACACCCTGTCGCGCGTAATGCGATGATCCAGAAACAGCCCTGAATCGAGGTAATCACTGAGATTTATCAGCAACGACGCTTCGCCCTCGCGTACCTGGTAAAACTCGCCACGATGATCCTGTTTTTGATATTGCCCAGACCCGCGCTGGCGGCTACGAATCTTACAAAATAGCTGATCATCCGGGATCGAAAACAAATCCTTGACGACATCGGCTGCAATACGAATGCGATACTCCGCCTTATCAGTCTCAATCGAGGCTGGCGCCTGGTATTCCTGCAGATGAAACCACTCAACCTCGGGCGCGACTTCACTCTGGTATCGATCCAGCGCGAACGAAAACTCTGGCAAATCCGCATCATAGATTCGATAACAACTGACGCCATTCTTGTTCGCCCAGCGCTGTATATGCCTGGCATTCTTGGTTAGCCGATTGCGCAACGGCACTGCCACTTCGTCAGCAATCGTAGGCGACGAGGATGCCAGCTCCGCACCTGCATCCTCGCCTGGGGTTTCAAAAATTGCAAACAGGCAATCGAGCGGACCATTTTTAACATCCTTTCTGCTCATACGTTTCAATTTCAAACGATGCAGCAAATCCGAATTAGCCGATATTATCGCAAGTTTCGCAGGCGCAAGGCGCTGCAAGCAGGCACCGATATCACCATAGAGCTGACCCAGATCCTGACCATCTTGTAAACGATGTCCATAGGGTGGATTACAAATCACCAGGGTATCCCCCTGCGCCGCCGGCATATCCAGGTCAGCAACCTGTTGGTGGGAGAATTCAATAATATCCTCAACCCCGGCGCGCTGCGCGTTGGCTCGAGTAATTTCCAGCGCGCCAGCATCGTAGTCGCTGGCATAAATCTTCGCATCGGGTTTCATGTCGACTACCTGGCGCCCCTGATCAACGCAGTTTTGCCAGAGTTCCGGATCATGCAGTAACCATTTATTAAATCCGAAATATCGCCGCTCGAGTCCCGGAGCAATGTTGGCAGCCATCATTGCAGCTTCAATCGCAAAGGTGCCCGAACCACACATTGGATCGACCAGCCGCAACAGGGTCGAATCTGGTTGACACCAGCCAGCCTGGACCAACAGCGCCGCGGCAAGATGCTCCTTGAGTGGAGCGCCCGAGTGTTCAAGCCGGTAGCCACGCCGGTGCAGGCTTTCGCCGGACAAATCGAGGCTTATACTCGCCTGGTTGTTGTGTATATTGACGTGGACCTGGATATCGGGTTGCTTTTTTTCGACCACGGGTCGACTACCGCAATTGTCTCGAAATCGATCGACGATCGCATCTTTTGACTTGAGCGCAACGAATTGCCCATGATTAAGCTTCGAGCGTGACGAGGTCGCCGATACCGCAATACTGTCGCGCGCATTCAGATGCGATTCCCAGTCAATCTGGTAAATCGCCTGGTAGAGTTGCGTTTCGTTTTCAACCCTGGCCTCGGCAAGTTCACAAAACACTCGATTCGCAAGCCGTGAATGCAGACAAACTTGATAAACGGTTTCAATTCCTGCGCTGATTTGAACTCCGCCGTACATTTTCGTCAGTACCGCGCCAGACGAACCCACAATTCGACGCAGCTCATGGAACAAAAGGGTTTCAAAGCCCTTGTGGCCGGTAACAAATAGCTTGAGATTTTGCATTGAATGTTGTTTTGCGGGTACCAAAGGGGGTTGATTTTACGCCTTATGTCACAAATCTGCTGCAAAACGAATAGTAATGAAAATTGAAGCAGGATTTTAGGAATATTTTCGCCTATATTAAGGATTCTAAACCGCTTTGAAATTCAACCCGGATGACAGCTTCAAAACAGCGTCAGGATTCTACCTCGATATCAGGCGAGGATGCCTTTGCAGAAACCAGTAGCCTCAGTAAGAAGTTAATTACTGCAATGCTGGTGCGCATGATCGAAAGCGCCGGGAGTTATCATGGCTGGGGCCTGTCTGATCAGGACGGCGACCGCATGGTCAAGCTGATCAAACACAAGCAACGTATCATCTGCTCGG
Source organism: uncultured Gammaproteobacteria bacterium (assembly GCA_964196225.1). Lineage (GTDB taxonomy): Bacteria > Pseudomonadota > Gammaproteobacteria. Next base: position 6,996 of record CAXMSP010000140.1, read on the forward strand.
CTTTCTGGTTTCAGATGAAAAAGCATTTTTCCGATTTCAAGTCTTCAAATCAAACCCCGTCAAAAGGAAAAGGCGCCGGTGACTGGCAACGACTGGGCCTGTCCGGGGCAACTGAGACTGTCGAAATCGATGAATTGAAGGCAATCACTTCCCGCTATAGCGAAGCTTTCGAAGAATTTGATGGTGCGATTTTGAAACGCCTGCAGACCTGCATCAAGAAATCTCGTGCGAACATCCACGAAAATCCACTACAGGTTAAGAGGCTGTGCGAGTCCTTCCAGTACGCGATTGACAGCCTCAACCTGGAAGTTAACTATAAAATCGCACTTTACCATCTGTTTGCCGATCGTTTTATCGAAGCACTGGGTCCGACTTACCGACGCGTCGACCAGTTTTTATTCGATTCTGGCATGCTGCCAAAAGTCCCGGTAGCGCGAATTCATCTGCGCAGCATCGATGGTTTGAGCGAGTCAAAATCTCCACAAAGCTTCAAACCGAACCAATGCGCCTGCCTGCTTGTGTTGCTACAACGATTCAAGGAAAAATCGCGCCAGGTCTCAAGCAGTTATAAAAACCTGTTCCCCGAACTGAAACAACGCTTCGCCACCTTTGAACTTAATGAATATGACGAGCAAATCGAACAACTGAGTCAGATTTTCAAATTGATATTTGAAGATGAGGACCTGCCCTCACCGGTCAAGCAACAGTTGGCGCGTCTGCAAATTTACGTATTTATTACCGCAGTCCAGGAAGATGGATTTCTGCGCCGCTCCAGCAACCCGGCGCGACGCCTGCTAGACGGCATAATCGGCAGTGAAGTCGAAATTGCAAAAAGCGGCAATTCAGAGTTTTCGGGGATTCGATTCATTCGTGAACATATCGATGGCATAGCAAACCATGGATTTATTACCGTCGATAGCTACTCCGAAATGCTTGAAGGCTACCAGGCCTATGTTAAGGAAAACGAGACCTCGATTCGAAAGGCGCGCAAGCTCGAAGCGACGAAAAAGGTTATGCCACTTGTCACGACCAAACTTTCCGATCTCACTGCGCCACTCAAGATCCAGGGTACCAAGCTGATTCTGTTCGAAAAAGTCTGGCTACCGCTGATGGTGCAAATCGCGTTGCGACAGGGGATGGACTCCGACCTCTGGCACAAGGTGACTGCGATGGTAAAGAAACAGGTCTGGTCGCTAATCCCGAAGTCGAACCTGGAAGACCAGGAGAAGTTACAGAAGGCATTGCCGCAAGTTGCCCATTCGCTGCACCGCGCAATGCGCAGCCTTAAACTGGCCGAGTCATTGCAGCAATCTTTAAGGGACTATCTCAAGCTCGAGCAGCAAAACGTGGTCGAAGAAACGGCACGCAACATCGTCGAGGCCAAGCGCCGGACCCGTTCGCTGTCCGCCCAGTCATTCGCACCGGTGGAAGAAGATACGACCGAGTTTGACGAGATGATGCAAACCGGTATTTTCCAGATCCCGGCAGAAATGGCCGACGCCTTTAATGCAGTAAAGCCCGACAAAGCCAAGAAGATCAACCAGGTCGACGCGCTCTCAACCGGCGAATGGGTAAATATGAGACTGGACGGAAATAAGCTGTTGGCCAAGGTAGCCTGGAAGGCAGAAGATTCCAGTCTTATTATTTTCGTCGACCGCGACGGCAAGCGAATTTGTGAACTCGATGCAAACAAACTGGCACAGCAGTTTGAATCAGGTGATATATCGCTGATGGATTCGAGTTCGACTGACTCGGAAAAAACCCAGTTCAGCTTTATGAAATCCTTCTAGGCCGGGACCTGATTTACACGCCGAGCAGTAACCTGGCTGGATCTTCCAATACGTTCTTGATAGTCACCAGAAATTGAACCGCTTCCTTGCCATCGATGATGCGATGGTCATAGGTAAGCGCGAGGTACATCATCGGTCGCACCACGATTTCCCCATCGATCACCACGGGACGCTGCTGGATTGAATGCATCCCGAGAATTGCCGACTGCGGTGGATTCAAGATTGGCGTGGATAGCATCGAGCCGAATATGCCGCCATTGGTGATGCTGAACGTGCCACCGATTAATTCTTCGATGCCCAGCTTGCCATCACGCGCACGCATTCCCAGGTCCCGAATTGAACTCTCGATCTCGGCATAACTCATTTGATCGGCATCACGCAGAATTGGAACCACCAGTCCACGATCCGAGCTAACCGCGATCCCGATATCAAAATAATCATGGTAGACAATATCGTCACCGTCGATGGAGGCGTTAACGGCTGGAAAGCGTTTTAATGCCTCAACCGCGGCACTGGTAAAAAAGGACATCATGCCAAGCTTGACACCATGTGCCTTTTCAAATGCATCCCGGTACTGGGCGCGGGAATCCATCATCGGCTTCAAATTCACTTCGTTGAAAGTTGTCAGCAAGGCCGCGGTGTTTTGTGCTTGCTTGAGGCGTTCAGCGATCTTGGCACGCAAGCGGCTCACGGGCACCCGGCGATCATTGCGACCCGCAGACGGAATCGCGACTGCCGGGGGTGTTACGGCAGCAGGAGCATCCGTTTTGGCGACGGTTTGTTGTTGCAGATATTGTTCGACGTCTGCTTTTAATAGCGCACCTTTTTTACCCGTCGCTGGAATATTGTCAGCGGACAAATTATTTTCGCTGAGTAGTTTGCGTACTGCTGGGCTCGCCCTGCTTGCAGCGGTGCTTTCATCGGCAGCGGCTGTGTCACCATCCGCTGCGCTGGTTTCGGTCGTATCCGCTTGCGGTGCCGCAGCGGCCGGAGCTGACGCCGCGGCCTCGGTATTAATCACACCAAGAACATCACCATTCTTTACCGTGGCGCCCGATTCAAATGCAATCGATTCAATCACACCGGCTTTGTTGGCAACGATTTCAAGCACCACCTTGTCGGTTTCCAGGTCAACGATATTCTCTTCGACCGCGACACTGTCCCCCACCTTTTTATGCCAGTCACCCAGAGTTCCCTCGGCTACCGATTCTGGCAGTACCGGTACTTTGATTTCAACCTGCATTGCTCACTCCAGTCTTATTCTTTCTTGTTTCGTTAATCGAGTTTATCCGAGTATTCGGCTTCGAATGCATCTTTCACCAAATGGGCTTCCTGGCTCTGGTGTAACGCCATATAACCGACCGCGGGTGATGCTGCCGAGATGCGGCCCGCGTATTGTACCTGTATCGGTGTAAAAATCTCGTTCAGTCGACTCTTGAACTCCCGGAACATCCCCTGGTTGCGCGGTTCATCCTGACACCAGGCAACATTTTCCAGTGCCGGGTAGCGCTCGTGAATCGCTTTCAGATCCATTTTGGGGAACGGATACAGTTGTTCGATCCTGGCGATTGCAGTGCTGTGATCATATTGCTGCTCGCGTGTCTCGTATAGCTTGTAGAATATTTTGCCGCTGCACAGGATCAGGCGTTTGACCTTTTTGTCATCGATTTCATCTATTTCCGGAATGACCTTCATGAATTCGCCTTCACTATAGGCACTGAGCGGCGACACTGCTCTTTCATGACGTAACAGGCTTTTGGGGCTCATCACGATGAGTGGCTTACGAAAGCCACAGACCATCTGGCTGCGCAGCAAGTGAAAGATCTGCTCCGGCAAAGTGGGTTGCACAACACGCATATTATGCTGCGCGCACAACTCCAGATAGCGTTCTATGCGCGCCGAGGAATGTTCCGGGCCCTGGCCCTCATATCCATGTGGCAACAGCATCACCAGGCCGTTGAGCCGACCCCACTTCATTTCACCCGAACTGATAAACTGATCGATGACGACCTGGGCCCCGTTGGCGAAATCACCGAACTGGGCTTCCCAGATTACCAGGGAGTGAGGGTCTGTCGAAGCATAGCCGTACTCAAAACCCAGCACGGCCTCTTCCGATAAAAACGAATTGATGACTTCGAAGCGCGGCTGATCTTCGGCAATATGTTTAAGCGGCTTGTAAATTTCCCCGCTATTCTGATCGTGCAGGGCTGCGTGTCGATGGAAGAAAGTACCACGCTCGCTATCCTGCCCCGAAAGTCGCACGCGATGCCCATCATCCAGCAAGGTGGCATAGGCAAGATTCTCCGCGAAACCCCAGTCGCCGGGAATTTCACCATCGATCATTTTCTGTCGATTCTCCATGATCTTGGCTACCCGCGGATGGAGTTTGAAACCCTCGGGCAGGGTCAGAATGCTTTTACCCAGCTGCTGAATCCTGTCAGCATCGACCGCGGTATTCGGGGTATTATTGACATCGCCCTCGTTCAGGCCGGCCCAATCACGCGCTGCCGTCGGTTCAAGCCCTGAAATAACATTTAAAGCAACCGCTCCGCCCTCGTCCAGCGCACGGCGGTAGTCCGCTATCATTTGATCAACTTTCTCGCGCGTTGTGAAACCTTCGCTGATCAAACGCTCGGCATGCAGCTCGGCAAGACGTGGATGCTTTCGAATCGCCTGGTACATCAGTGGTTGGGTCACCGCCGGCTCATCAGCCTCGTTGTGGCCGTAACGCCGATAGCAAACCATGTCGATAACGACGTCCTTGTGGAAAGTTTCGCGAAACTTGACCGCGATCTCGGCGATAAATACACAGGCTTCAGGATCGTCACCGTTAACATGAAATATCGGCGCCTGCACGATGCGAGCCACCTCGGTGCAGTAAAACGAGGAGCGCATATCACGCGGATTACTGGTGGTAAACCCGATCTGGTTATTGACGATGATGTGAATCGTGCCACCGGTTTTGTAACCCCGGGTCTCACACATGTTAAAGGTCTCCATCACGACCCCCTGCCCGGCGAAGGCGGAATCGCCGTGAATCAAAACCGGCAATACGTCATTGGTGGTACGGTCATCCATGCGGCGTTGACGGGCGCGAACCGAACCCTCCACCACGGGATCCACGATCTCAAGATGCGATGGATTAAATGCCAGGGCGAGGTGCATCGGCCCCGAGTCGGTGTAAATATCCGAAGAAAAACCCTGGTGGTATTTAACGTCGTAGTTGTAGCCTTCATCGAGTTCGATATTGCCCTCGAACTCATCGAACAAATCGCTGGGCATCTTGCCAAAAATATTGGTGAGCACGTTCAGGCGCCCTCGATGGGCCATACCGATCACGACCTCGTGCGTACTGGTGACACCGGCCTGCTGCACGACCCGATCCAGAATCGGGATCAGGGATTCCCCACCTTCCAGGGAAAAGCGCTTCTGCCCGATATAGCGGGTATGCAGGTATTTTTCGAGATTCTCTGCGGCAATAATGCGGTCAAAAATCCGATTACGGCGTCCTTCCCTGAAATGTGGCTTCGCCAGCGTGGTCTCGATCTGTACCTGGATCCAGCGCTTTTGTGCGCGGTCCTCGATATGCATGTACTCCAGACCGATTGTTCCGCAATAGATATTTTCCAGACGGTCGATAATCTGCCGCAGCGGTGCATCCTCGATCCCGAATAAAGAGCCGGAATTAAAAACCGTGTCGAGGTCCGCCTCGGATAAATCGTTGCCCGCAAGCGTCATATCCTTGATTTCAGGGATCTTGGCGAGCCCCAATGGATCTAGGCGTGCTTTCTGATGCCCCTTGACGCGGTAAACGTTGATTAACTGGAACACCCTGAGCTGCTTGTCGTCATGCTTATGCAGATCACCACCGCTGAGACCGTTGCCACGCTTCTTGTTCAACACCGCGGATCGCATCTGGTTCTGGATTTCGAAATGATCCTGGTCGGGGATTAACTCACCGTTTTTCAACTCGGCAAACCAGTCACGCCAGGTTTCGCTGACGTCGTTTTCGTCTTTCAGATATCTCGAGTAGAGTTCCTCGATGAATGCAGCGTTAATCCCGTGAAGATAACTCTGTTGCTGCATTTTTTTCATGCTCATGGTGGCTTACCTTTGGGCTGATTCGTCGGTCAGTGAAGCGAGTTTCATGCGCTACATAATAACTGAAGTCGGGGCATTAATAAGCTAAATATTCCGCATAGGTACGATGCGAAGAAACAGCCAATTTGTCAATATCATCAGATGCAGGATTTATATATGACAATCAAGGTGTTTTCAATTTTGTAAGCGCTGTTAGAATACGCGAATTCTCAACCTGGGCTGGCCGCATGGCGCAATACATATATACCATGAGCGGAGTAGGCAAAGTGGTGCCTCCGCAAAACGAAATCCTCAAAAATATTTCGCTCAATTTTTTCCCGGGCGCCAAAATCGGAGTACTGGGTTATAACGGCGCTGGCAAATCAACACTGCTGCGCATCATGGCCGGTGTCGATACCGAGCATAGCGGGGAAGCACGACCACAAACTGGAATCAAGATCGGTTACCTGCCGCAGGAACCCGAGCTTGATAATGATCTGGACGTGCGCGGCAATGTTGAACTGGGGGTAGCAGAGACCAAAACGCTGCTCGACCAGTTCAACGAAGTCAACATGAAATTTGCCGAACCCATGTCTGATGACGAAATGAATGATCTGCTGGCACGGCAAGCTGAATTGCAGGAAAAAATCGAAGCCGCGGGTGCCTGGGACTTCGACCGCAAGCTCGATGTTGCCGCTGACGCGTTACGCCTGCCGCCCTGGGATGCGGCGGTAGAACACTTGTCTGGCGGCGAAAAGCGGCGCGTAGCGCTTTGCCGTTTGTTACTGTCGAATCCTGACATGCTGATCCTGGACGAACCAACCAACCACCTGGACGCCGAGTCGGTGGCCTGGCTCGAACGTTTTCTCAAGGACTTCCCTGGAACCGTGGTCGCGGTGACCCACGATCGCTACTTTCTCGATAATGTTGCCGGCTGGATTCTCGAACTCGATCGCGGGCACGGGATTCCCTGGGAAGGAAACTATTCTTCCTGGCTCGAACAAAAGCAGCAGCGACTGGAGCACGAAGAACGCTCCGAGAAGGCCCGCATGAAATCGATGCAGGCCGAACTCGAGTGGGTACATGCGAATCCGAAGGGTCGCCAGTCAAAAAGCAAGGCCCGCCTGAAACGCTTCGAAGAACTGTCTTCGCAGGAATACCAGAAGCGTTCTGAAACACGGGAGCTCTATATTCCCCCTGGACCGCGACTCGGTGACATCGTGGTCGAAATCGATGGCGGCAAGAAATCTTATGGCGACAAGCTGTTGTACCAGGACCTGGAATTCAAACTACCTCGCGGTGGTATCGTCGGCATCATTGGCCCCAATGGTGCCGGTAAAACCACGCTGTTTCGGATCATCGTGGGTCAGGACAAGCTCGATGAAGGGAGCATCAAAATCGGTGACACGGTAAAAATCGCTTATGTCGATCAATCTCGAGATGATCTCAATGGCAGCAAGACGGTCTGGGAAGAACTGTCCGACGGGCTCGATAATATCGTGGTTGGCAGTTACGAAGTTCCCTCGCGTGCCTATGTCTCGCGTTTCAACTTTCGCGGTGCCGCGCAGCAGAAATTTGTCAAGGATCTCTCCGGCGGCGAACGCAATCGTCTGCACCTGGCCAAGCTGCTGAAAAGCGGTGGTAACCTGCTGTTGCTGGACGAACCAACCAACGACCTCGATGTTGAGACCCTGCGTGCACTTGAAGAAGCAATTCTGGATTTTCCGGGTTGCGTGGTCGTGATTTCTCACGATCGCTGGTTTCTTGATCGAATCGCAACCCACATTATTGCGTTTGAAGGCAATAGCGAAGTCTATACTTACGAGGGCAACTATACTGAGTATGAGTCCCATCGCAAGCAACGCCTGGGCCAGGATGCCGATCAACCGCACCGGATCAAATACAGGAAACTTGATGCCTGATGACTGATATCGACAAAATTTTCAAACGCCTCGATGGTCTGCTCGACCGGGTTGAGAAAATGGTTCCCGGTCAAAGCGAAATCAGGACCGAGCCGGGTTATTGTGCCTATCGCTGGTCAGTCGGTGGGCTGGAAGGAATTTCGCAGTTCGATCAGGTCGATAAGACCGAGCTATTGCATCTTGAACGCCAGCAAAACCTGCTGTTTCGAAACACGGCCCTGTTCATGGATGATAAGATTGCTAACAATGCCCTGTTATGGGGTGCGCGTGGCACCGGCAAGTCGTCTCTGATCAAGGCACAGTTATCTGAGTTTCAGGACCGTGGACTGTGCATCGTAGAAATTCCAAAATCAGCGACGAGTGAGCTTTTCGAAGTAATCCGTCACCTGGCCAGCGATGGGCGCAAGTTCATCGTCTACCTTGACGATCTGTCATTTGAGGCCAATGACGATTCCTACAAGGCGCTCAAGGCCTGTCTCGAGGGCTCGCTGCAACCGCAGCCCGACAATGTCATTATTTACGCCACCTCGAATCGACGCCACCTGATGCCCGAATCGATGCAGGATAATCTCGACAGCACCATGGTTGATGGTCAGTTACATCCGAGTGACAGCATCGAGGAAAAAATCTCCTTATCTGACCGTTTCGGGTTATGGCTTTCGTTCCACCCTTTCACCCAGGATCAATACCTGGCGGTTGTCGAGCAAACCCTGAAGGCCAGGGCTTTGGAAATGAATGATGATGCGCGCATTGAAGCGCTGCGTTTTGCAACGCAACGCGGATCACGCAGCGGTCGTATTGCGGTGCAGTTCGTCGCCTACTGGGAAAGTATCAAGTAGTTAGCCCCACTTTCGCGTGGATAACGGAACTATTCAGAACGCTGTTAACGCATGGTGAACGGATTTGCCATCGGTTCACTGGAGATATTAATCCAGACTGTCTTGGTACGCGTGTAATCATAAATCGTGTCGATCCCGCTTTCCCGGCCGGGCCCACTGTTTTTGAATCCGCCAAACGGGGCAATCGGTGAAATCACGCGATATGTGTTGACCCAGACGATCCCCGAATGAATTGCATCGGATACGCGTAACGCGCGCGCGACATTGGAGGTGAAGACACCCGAACCAAGACCAAAATCGGAGTTGTTAGCCATTTCGATCGCCTCTTCCTCGGTGTCGAAACTCAGTGCCGATAGAATGGGTCCGAACATTTCTTCGCGCACCGTGCGGATATCCTGATGCGGGCAATCAAGTATGGTGGGGCTATAGTACCAACCGGTATCAAATCCTTCGGGTCGCTTACCGCCCAGTAACAGGTTTGCCCCTTCCTTAACCGCATCGTCGACTGACTCACTGATATGGTCGAGTTGTTCCCGGGTGCACAGAGGTCCGACCTGGGTATCTTCGGCGAGCGGGTCGCCAATGCAAATCTGGCTGGCGCGCTCGACCAGTTTTTCAAGGACCTGCTCGCGAATGCCAGACTGAATAAAAACCCTCGAACCAGCAACACAACTCTGTCCGGTGGCGCCGAAATTACCGGCAATTATGCCGTTAACGGCACCTTCGATGTCGGCATCATCAAAAACCAGAATCGGGGACTTACCGCCCAGTTCGAGCGATACCACGGCAAAGTTTTCAGCCGTATTACGCACGATGTGACGTGCGGTTTCAGGGCCCCCGGTAAACGCAACCCGGGCAACATCCGGATGGCTGGTAAGCATGCGTCCACAGGGCTCGCCGTAACCGGTAATAACGTTAACCACTCCTGGGGGAAATCCTGCTTCCTCGACGATCCTGGCAAACTCGAACATCGGTGCAGGCGCCATCTCAGACGCTTTTAACACCACCGTATTACCCGCGGCCAGTGCCGGCCCTAACTTGGTGGCGGTTAGAAACATTTGCGCATTCCACGGCACTACGGCAGCAACTACTCCGATCGGAACGCGCTTGGTGTAGACGTGCATATTGGGTTTGTCGATTGGCAGTGTTGCGCCCTGAATTTTGTCAGCGAGGCCTGCGAAATAGTAGTAGTAATCAGCAACATAGCCAGTCTGGGCACGGGTTTCCTTGGCCAGTTTACCGCTATCGATAGTCTCGATCTCGCCCAGCATCTGTGAATTCTGGGCGATCAAGTCACCCAGGTGATGCAGTAATTTTCCGCGCTGGGTCGCGTTCATCTCCGCCCAGGGGCCCTTATTCAATGCGCGCTTCGCGGCCGCCACGGCCCGGTTTACTTCGGTTTCGCCGGCGATCGCGGCGGTCGCCCATACTTCACCAGTGGCAGGATTAATTGAGTCGAGTTTTCCTCCGTCGGACGCATCGCACCATTCGCCGTCGATATACATTTGGTAATGTTTCATAGTTAGATCCCCGATATGTCACTGGCGCCAAGCCTAGCGTTAAATTCCAGCAGATTAAAGCGAAATTCGGTAACAAGCGCTAATATGCACTTAATCAATCCCGACCAGAACTGACATGAACGATAAATCCTCACCAAACAAATCCAATCCGACTGCAGAAGCCGCCATGGCTCGCCACGTCGAAGCGATTCGGCGGGTCACAGTTGACCATGAATATGCTTACGATAGCGATGGCCTGATGACAAAAAAACTGGAGTATATGGCCAGTCATTGCAGCATGGTCCTGGACATAGGCCAATCAACCCGCGATAAGGTCAGACTCTTCGAGCAGCGACAGATAGAAAGCATGAACATTAATCTTGAGGAGACACCGGCTGATATTATCGACGACATCTGCGCCCCAAGCAGACTGCAATACGAGCGCTATGACGGCATTGTTTGTCTTTCAGTGCTGGAGCACGTCTATGACCCGTTCGCGGCAAGCCGAGAGATTTTCCGTTTGTTGCAACCTGGGGGCTACTTATTTCTGCATCTACCTTTCCTGTTTCGCTACCATGCCCCCCAGGATCTCAGCTTTACCGATGGTTACCGGTTTAGCCGGGATGGCATGGCCTGGTTGCTGCATGATTTTTCAGAAGTCACGCTGTACTCGATACGCGGTCCCTATTCGTCTATTTTCAACCTGCATCGGGGTTGGAAGAAAAGTGTCGAAAAACACCTCGGCATGGCGCCTGCTCGCTGGTTAGATCGAGTTGGAATTCGATTTTTTAGCCGTCCAACCAGCGAACTGCAGGTCTCCGGTTACTATGCCTGGGCCAAAAAATAACAGTTTTGCTGCCAGGAAATACCTGTTGGCGAGCAGGATTGGTGGTCTGATCGTTACTGAAGCCCTTGAAATATATGCAATCACGTGCCAATCTTTAGTCATTAACTCAAAAAAACGCGTGGGTAGCGTTTGGAGCACGTAACTTGGACCTCGCAGAAGAAACCGATTTACTCCGAAAAATTCCGATGTTTGCCAAGATGGAAACCTCGAAGTTAAAGCTGTTGGCTTTTGCCAGCGAGATCGTATCTTTCGAAACTGGTGATACCGTTTTCCAGAGTGGCGAGAGCGCAGATTACGCCTACGTTATTATGAGTGGCTCGGTCGATATCGTTACCGAAACCGATTCCGGACCGGTACTCGTCGCTACACTGACACAAAATCAACTTATCGGTGAGCTGGGATTGCTTAATAATGCGCCCAGGAACGCAACTCTCATCGCCAAGGATAGCCTCAAGGCAATGAAGATTACTGGCGATATGTTTTTCCGGATACTCAGGGAAAATTCAGAGGTCGCACTCGATGTCATCCGTATGTTGAGTGACAAGCTATCCAGGACCCACGCACATCTCGAAACCTTACAAAAGCAGGTGAATAAACAGGGCGAGTCTTAATGGCTTCACCTGCAGTGGATAGCATCAACGGTCTTGACCGCTTTCAGAACTTGTGGCGTCGCTGTCTAATCGACGGCGAGAGGGATGACAGCGCCTCTATTCACCAGCGATTGATAAACTCTTATTGCGAACCTCAACGCCACTATCACACACTGGACCATATCGAGCATTGTCTTGGCATGTTCGACCAGTGTAAATCTCTCGTCAGCAATCCCGATGCTCTCGAAATCGCGGTCTGGTTTCACGATGTTATATTTGAACCTGGCAGGCACGATAACGAAGCCCTCAGCAAAGAGCTCTACCTTTATCTTTCGATAAAGGTTCATGCGCCAGAATTGAGGGAGTTAGTGGGTCGATTGACAATGGCTACCCTGCACGACGGCAGTTCGCTCGAAGACGACGATGCGCGCTATATGGTCGATATCGATTTATCCAGTTTCGGTCTGTCCTGGGATGAATTTTTACGGGATAGCGACAACTTACGGCGGGAGAATCCACAGGTCAGCGATGCCGAATACTATTTTAACCAGGGAAACTTTCAGAATCATCTCCTGTGCAGGGAACGTTTTTACCTTTCTGATTTTTTTAGCCAGCGCTACGAATCACAGGCACGTGACAACCTGGCCCGTTATTTTGAACGTATTCGCCAGTCATCCTGATCAAACCTTAGTCTTTCGGTGGCGGTAACAGATCCGGGGCCACAGTATAAATTCTAACCGGGCGATTTAGCCCTCGCACCAGAACTTCGCCCAGTTCCTGAAACTCGAACATGTTGGAGGGGATCTCAGCCAGGGTACTGTCAGAGACTATAATGCGCGTCCCATAGTCCTTGTTTAATTGCTCCAGGCGAGCCGTCAGGTTGACGTTATCGCCATGTACCGTGTACCCAACCCGATCTCCTGAGCCGACCAATCCACCCACCACTGAACCAGTATTGATACCGATCCTTGTATTGAATGATATGCCCTCGCCAAACTCTACACCGTCCAACACAGCCTGAATCTCAAGTGCCGCTCTGACCGCGTTGCTGGCATGATTGCTATCCGGTTTCGGAACATTAAAAGTGGCCAACACCGCATCCCCCTGGAATTGGCTGATAACACCGCCAAATTGACTTATCGGACCAGCTATCAAGGTGAAATAGCGGTTCAGGGCTTCGATCAATTCTTCCGGGGTCAGGGTTTCGCTGATCGCTGTGAAGCCTTCGATATCAGTAAACAGGATGGTACATTCGCTAACCTCCCCTTTGCCGGTGATTGCGCCCTCTTCTGATTGAATGACCTTTTGCGCGACCTCTTCGGGTACAAATCTCGATAAGTCCCGTGCCGCACTACCCTCGATAACCGATTCGATGAGCAAGCCCCTGGCACGGTGCAGTGCCAATGCAAGTACGCCGGTAACCATCAAAATGGACACAATTTTGTCAAATTCCGCACCGATCAAAACGCTGTTGGAAGTCATGTATTCGACATAATCGCGCGTAATCATGTTATTGGAGGGGTCTATAACTAGCACGTAAACAACCATGAATACCCAGCCAATCGCCGCACTCACCCCCGTTGAAATGACAAACCGTGGATCGAAGTGCAGCGCCCGTATCGCGATAAAGATAAACAGGTAGAGCAGCGTCGGTGCCTTAAGGTAAAAGGATGGCGGTTGTTCGTACTGCAGATGGAAACTCCAGATAAGGCCCATTAAAAGAGCAATATCGGCAACCGACGAAAGATATAACATCCAGTCAGGAAGTTTACGATTCACCGCCAGGCCCAGGCGTATCAGGCTGAACACAAGGTACCACGCCAGTACCCAGGGCACCGGGGCAAAGTCAGCCTCTTGTGAGAAGGTCTTTGGCGCTATTGCATAGAGTAAACCGAAGGTGAAGACAATCGCCAACTGGATCATGCTAATCAGAATTTCACTACGTTCCTGTTGATCCTGTATCGACTTACGCAGCCGCTCCGGTAATATTTGATCCCGGAAATCGCGCCCGAGCAAGGATCGCTGGGGTTCGGAACTGCTACTTGCTATTTTTTTATTCAATACCGGCTCCAACGGGCGCCTTTTGAATCGTGAGTATGAGACAGAATCGGTCGCCAATAATTCTAATGCTTGCATATAAAATAGCCAAGCGACAGTGCGTTTTCGGCAATTTCAGTGTAGTCTGCGACAGGTACTCAGCCAGGTACGGATGAAATGACAGAGCGACTGGAACATTCCAGAATTCTTATCTATAGCCATGATTCGTTTGGCCTCGGTCACTTGCGACGCTGTCGTTCGATCGCCCATTCGCTGGTCGCGCGTTACAAGGGGCTATCGGTCCTTATTCTTTCCGGTTCACCGATCATTGGCAGCTTTGATTTTAAGGCACGCGTCGACTTCGTACGTATTCCAGGCATCATAAAGCTAAAGGATGGCGAATATACTTCGCTGGGCCTGCATATCGACCTGGAAGAGACACTGGCGATGAGGGAGTCGATTATTTACCACACCGCGGCCACTTTCAAACCCGATATATTCCTCGTTGATAAAGAGCCCACCGGTCTGAAGGGAGAAGTAACCAGCACTCTCGAAATGCTGAAACAGCGGGGTACCATCAACGTACTCGGATTACGCGACATTATGGATGAAACCTCGCTATTGAAAAACGAATGGGAGCGTAAAGAAGTTGCACCGGTGCTGGAACATCTTTACCACGATATCTGGGTCTACGGTTTAAAAGAAATGGGTAGTCCCATTAAAGGCCTGGGTATGTCCACCACGATCGAAAACAAGATTTCCTTTACCGGTTACCTGGCACGCGAAATTCCGAGTGATCGTAACTGGATTACGCCCACTAACCACGATGAACCCTTCATCCTGGTAACCGCTGGCGGTGGCGGTGACGGCATCGACCTGGTTGACTGGGTCATCCGTGCGTACGAGTCTGGCGGGGAACAACCGCATCGCGCGATCATCGTAACCGGGCCCTTCATGCCGGCTTCCGACCAACAGAGCTTTCATGAACGCTGCGAAGACCTGCCGAATGTCGAAATTATTACCTTCGACAGTCACATCGAATTACTGATGAAAAAAGCGATCGCGATCGTTGCGATGGGTGGCTATAACACTTTTTGCGAAATTCTGACCCTCGACAAGCCCGCCTTGATCGTACCGAGATCGGTTCCCCGGCAGGAGCAGTTAATTCGAGCGGAACGGGCAGTCGGTCTGGGCCTTGCCACAATGCTCGATCCCGCGCATGGACTTGAACCGCTGCAAATGGCCGCTGCGTTACGTAACCTGCCACAACAATCCAGACCCTCGCTGGCACGCATACCTGGTTTACTTGCAGGGCACGATACCATAGCCGAAATGGTCCGCGAATACCTCGAATCTTCCGAGCAGAAAAGCATTACCGCCTGAATTCGGAGTCACCGATTAGTTCTTCGTTGCGAGTTATGATCTATGTCCAGCACCTGCTCGGTATCGGACACTTGCAGCGCTCGCTGTACCTGGCAGCCGAACTCGCGCGGCAAAGCATCCAGGTAGAACTGGTATCCGGTGGTATGCCACACGAACTGACGATACCCGATACCGTAAAGCTGCAGCAATTGCCGCCGGTCTACAGTCCCGACGGTAGCTTCAGTCGCCTGCTCGATGACCGTGGCAAAGACATTGACGACAACTGGCGGGTCCGACGCATGCAAAAGTTGCTCGTTTTTTTCGAATCCTTCTCGCCGCAGGTATTGATTACCGAGACCTTCCCGTTTGGACGACGCATGATGCGTTTCGAGTTGATACCCTTGCTCGAGGCTGCCAGGCGCAATGTTAATTGCGTGCAAGTCATTACATCGATAAGGGATATTCTCCAGCCAAAAACAAAACCCGGGCGAAACGAAGAAATTTGCCAGCTGATCGACCAATATTATGATCACGTTCTGGTTCATGGGGATCAGAAGATTGCGCGACTTGCCGATAGCTTTGACCTCGCAGCGCGTATCGCAGAGAAGGTCTCGTACAGTGGCTATATCTGTGCGCCTGGTCATGTGTTGGCGCCCGCACATGAGGGGGTCGATGAAGTGCTGGTTTCTGCTGGTGGCAGTGCTACCGGTCTGCAAATATTGAAAACTGCAATCGCGGCGAGGCCACTATCCTGCTTCAACAATTTACGCTGGCGCATCCTGGTAAGCCCGTCGATTGATAATTCACAGTTTCGGGAACTGCAGCGGCTCGCTGGTGAAGGATTTCACATCGAGCGCAATCGACCCGATTTTAGTGATCTGGTAAAACACGCCAGATTTTCGATATCACAGGCTGGCTACAACACGATTACCGACATTCTCAATAGCGATACCGCGACGGTCGTGATCCCTTATGCCGAGGCCGACGAAGTCGAACAAACCATGCGTGCACAAAAATTGCAGAACTGCGGCCGCCTTGTTCTGCTGCAACAGGATGACTTGTCCCCCGCAGCAATGGCAACCGCCATCGCAAAGGCCGACCAACAAAATTCCGCACTCGAAGTAAACCTCGCGGGTGGAATAAACAGTGCCACTATGATCCTGGAATGGCTGCGTCGCCCGAGTAAGGAAAATTGAAAATCCTGACTGTCCAGGCCTGGCAGTGGCTCGGCCGCGAACTCGATACCTGGGCGGATACGGGCAAAACGGCGAATTTCTGGTGGCGAGACGACGACGCAACCGAACCAAGTGTCGCCCTCGAAAAGCTGGTCGGGTTAGGTCACAACTGGAATATTCCGTTGGCGCTTGCGGTGATCCCGACCGGGCTCAAGCCTGAACTCGTTGATTTCCTGCGAGATGATTCTTCGACCTGCGTATTTCAACACGGCTTCGCGCATGAAAACCGCGCAGCGCCGGGTCAACGCAAGCTCGAGCTCGGCGGCACACAAACCATCGAGAAATCGATTGCCGATCTACGGCAAGGTTACCAGGTATTGCATGAGCATTTCTCCGATCGATTCAAACCGGTGTTAGTACCGCCCTGGAATCGGATTGACGAAAAGCTAGTTGCCTGTTTGGCCGATATCGGATTTGCCGGAATTTCAACCATGAAGGTTTGCCGTGACGCATATCCCGCTCCCGGATTACGCCAGGTAAACACGCATCTCGATCCGGTTAACTGGCGCCACCAGGGCGGATTTATAGGCGTCTATCCTGCAATCGCGATCCTGGTCCAGCACTTGACTTCAAAACGACTCGGTTACCGCGACTGTAATGAACCCACCGGCATCCTGACCCACCACCTGGCCCAAAACGAAGCAGTGTGGCGCTTTCTCGAAGACCTGCTGCAATTCCTGTCAGACCACCCCGCCGTCACCTGGCTCGACGCCTCCACTATCTGGAAATAGAAAACGTCACCCCCCCGTGTGCGGGTTTCCACACAAGCGGAAATCTTGAAATCATGGCGCCATTGCAAAATCCCGGATATGTGCTGCGCACATTCCGGGATGACGCCTTAAGGCGTCACTTTTGCGGTGATACATCCGGAACATTTAGCTAAACAGACAGGCAACCAGGCAAGTCCCTTGCGACGTAAAGACTGGGAGGTCAGGCCTTGAGGAGGGGGATGGACTGGTAGCTATTGAGCAGCTTGCCGTCAGCAGAGAGTTCGAACTGGTGGAGCGCATCCCAGGCAAAGTCGACCGGGGACTCGCCGCACATATCCCAATCGCATGCGAGCGCATAAATACAACGAATGATACCCTTGTGCACCACCGCCGCAGTATCCTGTTCTGAACTGGCAATCTTCCGCAACCAGGTTTGCAGGCGGGCCTGAACCTGGCGTGGGCTTTCCCCACCCGGCGGGCAGAAATCGAGCCCCCGACTCTCGTTGATTCGCATCTCGTCGCCGAGGCGTTTACGCAGTGGTTTCAGGATCTCGCCTTCCCAGTCACCCCAGCTCATTTCTATCAACGCCGCTTCAATCTTGGCTGCATTTAGATTCAGTAGCTCGGCGGTCTGAGTGGCCCGCCGCAAAGGGCTGCAGAACCAACGATAGGCACCTATTTCCGGCGGTACTGCCAGGTGCTGAAATTGTTGTCGACCGAGTTCAGACAGGGGTTTGTCGATCCGTCCCTGTACACGTTTCTCGAGGTTCCAGTCGGTCACTGCATGTCGAAGCAAAGCCAGTTTCATATCCTGTAATCGTCACCAAGTGAGTCATTTAATTTGCCAACCAGGGTATGAATTCCCCGATCCATCGAAAATTCCTGTCGTACGCGGGTAAATCCAGCCTGTGCCAACTGGTTACGTAATTCGGGATCGCGAATCAGGTTTTCCAGCGCCTCGCCAAGCTGCTGGGAATTCTTCTGTTCAACCAACCACCCTGTCTCGGCATGAACGATAAGTTCTGGAATGCCCGATATATTGGTCGACAAACAGGCCAGGTTCTGGCTTTGCGCCTCCATTAACACATTGGGTAATCCATCCCGGTCACCATCCTCAGAAATTTTACTCGGCAGTACGAAAAGGTCCGCTGCTCGATATTGAGCCAGTACCTCTGTTTGTGGCAGTGCGCCCATCCACTCAATGCGGTCGTCGATACCAAGCTCGCGCGCCTGTTGCTGTAGTTGTTCGAGTAATTCACCACCGCCGATATGAATAAACCGCCAATGCAGCTTTGTCGGCAGCATCGCCAGTGCAGCTAACAGAAATTCATAACCCTTTTTATCGACCGCACGCCCGACACTGATCAAGCGAACCTCATTGCCCGGACTGCTGCCATCACGCATTACAGTGGCTTGCTGCTTCTGATCAAAACGATCAAAATCCAGTCCGTGATACAGCAGCGTTACCTGGTCCTCAGCGACTGCCAAATTCGACAGATACTCCTTATTCGCCGCGGTACAGGTAACTACCCAGTCGGTGCTTGCCAGCTTTTCACGAAGCTCCCATCGTGGGATGGTCCAGATGTCCTTGGCATGAGCCGACACACTCCAGGATCTTCGATTAATTTTACTGGCGTAGTAGCTTACCGACGCAGGGGTATGCATGAAATGCGTATAGTAATGTCGAACCGAATCGGGCATTTCATGTGCCATCACCAGCGCCTGGGCAAACCGTCGCATCCGGTTACGCGTGGGATCACGCCTGAAATCACGCAGCAGGGTTACCAGGGAGCGCCAGAACCCCGGTTTCCAGCAGACCCACAGGCAGGCCCTCAGTACGCGTGGAATGTCGTCATGCACATACTCGGGCAGGTAATAAACCGGCGCTTTAATCTCGGCGTGAATCGGATGAGTATCAGGGTCATAGGGATGGCGCAAAGAGATGATACAAAGCTCGAATCCGCGCAGTTCCAGTGCCCTGATTTCCTGGGCGACGAAGGTTTCGGATAAGCGTGGATATCCCTTTAAAATGATTGCTAGCCTGGGTGGCATAACCTGTATTTGATATAAATCGACTGATGCGCGATAGTACACCGGCAGGGAATGCCGTGCTACCAACCCCAGGTAGAAACCCTCGGGTAAAATCAGAATCAAAAACCAGGAAGATATGGAACCATCGTTATACAAATATATCTTGATGCACAGCAAGAAAGGCCAGTTTGCCCTGGTCCTGCTGTCACTGGTGTCTCTCCCCCTGGTTTATATCACGCTCGAACTACCCAAGAGAATAATCAACCTGCTTGAAGGGATGGACCTCCCCGCAGGGTTACTCGGTTATGAATTTGATCGGCTTGAGTATTTAATGATACTCAGTTTCGCTTTTCTCTTGGTCGTGCTTGTCAGCGGATTACTCAAGTATATCTTAAACCTATACCGCGGCGCGCTCGGTGAACGTTTGCTGCGTCGATTCAGGTTCGAGCTTTACGAGCGCATTCTACGTTTTCCCATACCGCATTTTAAACGGGTATCGCAAGGAGAGCTGATTCCGATGATCATGGCGGAAACCGAGCTCCTTGGCGAATTTATCGGCGAATCTTTTACCTTGCCGGTTTTTCAGGGTGGTATCCTGTTAACCTACCTGTTCTTTATTTTTGAACAGGACCCCGTTCTCGGTCTTGCCGCAATTGCCCTCTACCCGTTTCAGTTATACGTAATCCCGCGCTTACAGAAACGCGTCAACGAACTGTCAAAAGAACGCGTGGCCACGGCACGTAATCTATCCGGCCGCATCGGTGAAACGGTTTCCGGAATCGGAGAGGTTCACGCCAACGATACCAGCCACTTTGAACGCGCCCACATCGGCCAGCGCCTGGGCAAGATTTACCTGATTCGTTTCGCGATTTACAAACGCAAGTTTTTCATCAAGTTTCTGAACAATTTTATCGCCCAGCTGACGCCTTTTTTCTTTTATTCCGCCGGGGGTTATTTTGTATTGCGCGGAGACCTGTCGATAGGCTCCATGGTTGCGGTGCTGGTAGCTTACAAGGATCTCTCGGGTCCATGGAAGGACTTGCTGCGCTACTATCAGCGCATGGAAGATATCAAGGTAAAACACACTCAAATCATCCAGCAGTTCAATCCCCATAATATGCTTGCCACTGAAATCATCGACCATCGGCCCGAAACTCTTGAATTGCCCGGTCGTGAAATCCAGGCCAATAATATCCGCTACAGTGAAGATGGACTCTACTTCAGTATTGATGGTACCAGTTTCAAAATTCCGATAGATCAACACTACGCCGCGGTAGGATTGGGTAATAGCGGAAAGGATGAACTCGCTTTCCTGGTATCAAGGTTAACTAATCCAAGCTCGGGCAGCATCACCGTTGGCGACTGGAAAATGGAAGATATCCCCGAGTCAATCACTGGCACGCGCCTCGGTTACATTGGTGCTGGAGCCTTCATGTTTAACGGCACGGTTTACGATAATATTTGCTATGCGCTCAAACATCAGCCGATAGGCAAACAAGATGGCGATGAGAGCAAGGAAATCGAACATGAACGATTGCTCTCCAGGCAGGCGGGAAATACACCCCACCGCTACGACGACGACTGGATCGACCACACTTCACTTGGCCTGGAGAACCCTGAGCAGTTGGTTGCACGCATTATTGAAACTCTCGCATGCGTTGAACTGGATGACGAAGTCTACCAGTTCGGATTGCTA
>CAXMSP010000141.1:0-26537 GCA_964196225.1 uncultured Gammaproteobacteria bacterium
TATCTTCCGAATCCAGCATCTGATCGTAGAAAGCCGACACCACCTTGCTGATACTGGCGAAACCACCGTAGCGCTCGAAAATCGTCCTGCTCATGGGTACCGCTCCTGTAACCGACCCTGTGAATTGTACCATTACAGGCGATATAAATTATTTTTAAGATTTCATTGCTGACGCTATGGAACTTTCAAACCGGGTTCTGTTGCTTGTGCTATTGAAGTCGAGCACGAGGTAACCATCTAGGGTGCTGGGCTAGTTTCCTGTAAATCAGAATGAATAAAACAGGCGATTCTACGCTCCTTTTCCAACGCTATCGATTCGCTAATGAACTTGAAACTCAATGAGACAGAGGCATAAGATGAACACTTGCGCATCACAGGTACGACCGAGAATTCGCATCTGGTTTTAGATGGTACATCAAATCTCGATTATTCTGATGGTGATGTCCCGCATATTAGGAGTTTGATTGAATTTCTAAACGAGTATCCTGTCGATTAATAGAGTCTTAAATCTCTAACTCTTGATCGTTGCTAGCGACTAAATGAGCGACCGTTTCGGGTCGTTAGCCGCCCCTCACCTCGAACTCCCCAGCGTCCGCTATCGGGGTCACTTTCGATGAACTTCGCGTCGCCCCCGACGAAGCCCCACCGCCCCGAACCCGGGACAATCGCCGCCGGCGCGCGAAATCGGCGGCTCGGGCTTGTCTAGAGGCCCGCTCGACTATTTAATTCGCGCTTCCGCATCACAAGCCCAGGTAGCTCAGTCGGGATTTTACGGCCTTAAGAAATTAAGTTAACTGTCACCTTAATTCCTAATGATAGAGAGATTAATTGCAAACTGCGCGAAACTGATATCGGCCATGGTTCAACCAGATCAGTACTATTCCCTAGTCAATCTTTAGCCAGACATCCATTCGGCGAATCCAACTTCGTAATCGGTCATCCGGGCGCAACAGCTCAGTTTTGCTGGTCAGGCGTGACCACCGGAAAACGCTGTGCAATGTAAAGTCTGCATAATTTGGGGATTCGCCGCCCAGGTACGGGTGCTCCTTGATAGCCTGTCTTGCTGGATACAGGCTAACCTGGAAATCAATCAGACCGGCGCCTCCGGTCGAGTGCAGCGTTTCCAGGGATTGACCATATCGTGTCTCCTGCGTTTCGCGATATTTGGCCTGATCAGCCTGGTGAATACTATCATGTATATCTTTCACTATAATCCGGTTCAACGCCCCCATAATACAGGCGTCTACCCAACGGGTAATGAAACACGCCAAAGGGTATCCACCGGCTCCCCCGAATAACAGATTATCCGGATCATGATTTTTCGCCAGGTGATTTGCAATTACCCAGCTGTCACCAATTTCGCGATCGCCATCTACGAGTACTGGGACAGTTTTATGAGTATTGGAAAACATCAGGGCAACTTGCGAAAAACTCAATAGCTCTGTTTCATAAGGTATTGATAGCAGGTGCAGGGCTTCATGGATCCGGAAACCATATGGGCTTGTCGAAACACCGGTTGAATTGCTCAGATCATAAAGGTAGAGCGTCAATTCATTTCTCGGTACTGACCAGTCAAACTTTGATCATGTTATAGTTAGCTTGTTAAGGCAAGCAAATACAGGCCCCTGATAGCAGCCGTTCTTTATGCTGCCGGTGTCGAGTACTGTCGGCACAGAAGAGTTTTTGAGTGCAGGTACGCTGCATGGAGAATCCCGATTGGTGCAATGGTTTTGGGGTTAGGTTGTCGCCCACTGAGACAAGCAGTCTTATCTCGGCGCATGCATCCACAGAATACTGGTAGCTGGGTAACTATTGCTCTATTTATGCCGTTTTACAAAATAGCTTGAGAAAGGCTAAATAAACCTCAGTTAGTAACCATATTGTTGAGGTAAATACTCATCTTTTCGCTGAGATCACGTGCATCATCTTCTGCCCCGTGGATAAAGCTCGATTTGCGACGCCGTAGAAATGTTGCTCCAAGCAGGTACATTCCCGGCGAATCGACAACGACACCACCCTCGTGTTTGATCTTGCCCTTGCGGTCCAGAACCGGAATATTCATCCAGCTTAAATCAGGTTTGTATCCGGTAGCCCAGACAATGGTACTTATTTCGCCTTTCGCCAGATCCAGCATCAACAGCGGCGAATCCTCGACCTCGGTCGCAGGGTATCGTTGCGGTGGGTCGACTTTATCATCAAAGCCATTCTCGCTCGCCCACTCGTCGATGGTGTCCAATAGGCGCCCCATTTTCAGATCAGCGAGCGCGCAGGTGTTGCGCAAAGACCCCGAAAACAATAGCTTGTTCTCGTTGATAGCAGCAATACGACCGCGAAGTTTTACCCCCAGGCTGGTGAGACGATTCAAATCAAGGGTAAAGCGATCTGGTGTGCCTACCAGTTGGGGTGAGGGAACATTACGTGCCCTGACAATATCATCGACTTCATCATAGCGTTCATCGAGAACCCCGGAAGCATCCATCCACCATTGCACATCACGGCTTCGGTAGGTTCTCGGAAGGCGCACATGCTCACCTACTGCGATAGTAACCGGTCGGCCGGAGAGGTGAATTTCTTCGGCAATCTGGAGTCCCGAGGCCGACGCGCCGACCACCAGAACACCACCTTTGTCTAGTTGCTCCGGACTTCGGTATTGCATCGGAGTCAGCGTTGAAATCGATACCGGAATCGAATCGGCAAATGCTGGTACCTGGGGCAGGTTGCAGGCACCGCTTGCAACAACTAGTGTATTGCTTAGCCATTCCCCTTGGGCAGTGACGATCTTATAAAGACCATCGTCCAGGCCCACCGATGTTACCGTGGTGTGCTCCCTGACTGGTGCAGAGATAAAATCCGCATACTGCTCAATGAAGCGGATGGTTTCCGGCATCGTCAGGAAACCATCCGCATCGCCACCGTTATAGCAGTACCCGGGAAGCTTAGCCTGCCAGTTTGGGGTCAGTAGCCTGAGTGAGTCCCAACGCTCTTTTTTCCACGAATTGGCGATTTCGCCACGTTCGAAAATCACATGGTCGATATCGAACTGCGACAGGCAATAGCTCATCGCCAGACCTGCGTGCCCTGCCCCAACAATGGCACAAGTAATGCGTTGCAAGATTATTTCGGTCCTACAATACCTGGAATCCTAGAGCTTATTCACCTCGACGGTGATATTAGTCGGGTTGGTGACTACGTCGTATACAGCAGAACGCTTTTGTGACTGGGCTACCAGTGCCTTTATGTCATCTTCGGATGCGTCGGCATCGATATCATAGCTTACCTTGATCCCGTCAAATCCATTACGCACGTCGCTGTCGATGCCGAGAATACCCTGTATATCCATACCACCCTCAAGTGTTGCGGATACCGAGTTAAGCTGTATTTCGCGATGCTGGGCAACAGCGGCGATGCCAGCTGTAAGGCAACTCGCGAGCCCTACCATGACCAGCTCAACCGGAGTGGCGCCCTTATCTTCAGAGGCAAAAATCTCCGGGTGATCGGCGTCAAATGAAAACGCGGTTTTGTGGCTTTGTTCTTCACCGAGGCCAAAAAATCCCTGCACCGTCGATTGGCTGTGGGTACCATTAATCCACTTACAGGTGGCCCGCCAATTAAACTGGGCGGCCTGCGGTGTCTCGGTTAGTGCTTCTCTTGCGCCGAGCAGGGCTTCTACGTTTACACCATTGTTTACACTTGCCATATCGATCCTCCCGTTGTTATTTGACTTAATATGGACCCCTAAGAATAACAGCCCATCATACTTAGATCCAACAATTTAGCACCGCAGAACGCACAACTATAAAAACGATAAGGCAGTTAAACTTAAAGTCATCCCATTGAGGTGACTTTTTTATGGGCGTCTCAATAGGGTCGTTAGCCGCCGCTGAAATCTCAAATTTGAGCGTCTGTTTTCTCCAAAGCAGACACTGAAAAGCTCAATCTGTGGGGCTGAGTTCGGCCAGGAACGGACTCTGCAACAAGTTGATAATTTAATTGATTCGGGTGAGTATCTTCCCATGACCCCCGAAACTCATTTTGCTGAAAACGACGGTGTCAGTATTGCGTATCAGGTTTTTGGCGATGGTCCACAAGATCTCATATACATACCGGGATGGATATCAAATCTCGATATTTTCTGGGAGGAGCCACGGGTAGCTCGGTTTCTTCTATCACTGGCACGATTTTCTCGGGTTATTGTTATTGATAGGCGTGGCACTGGGCTTTCCGATCGCGTTGCACCCCCGACCCTAGAGGTTCAGATGGGTGATGTTACGGCCGTGATGGATGCAGCAGACTCCGAGCATGCAGCATTTCTTGGTAATTCCGAAGGTGGGAGCATGTGTGCGTTGTTCGCAGCGACCCATCCGGATAGAACAACAGCTTTGATAACGGTTGGAGGTTATGCCAAATGGTTTAAGTCTGATGACTACCCTTATGGCATGGCAGTAGATGAGGCCGAACAGTGGTTCCAACAAGTAGAAAACGAGTGGGGTAGTCCCATCGCGATCGATTTTACTACGCCGAGTTTAGCGAAAGACGAGAAACACCGGCACTGGACGGCAAAATTCTATCGGTCTAGTGCCAGCAAGGCAGACGCCATTGCAATGCTAAGAATGGGTGCCGATATTGATCTTCGTGCGGTGTTGCCCTCCATCAATGTCCCGGCTCTGGTACTTCAGGCTATAGACGATCTTACCATTTCGTTGGAGTCAGGCCGCGATTTCGCGAGCCGAATCCCTGGTTCAAAGCTTGTCGAAATGGAAGGTAAAGATCACGTACCGTGGGGTGACTGCGGCGAAGCGATAATTCGGGAGATACAGGACTTTCTCGGAGAAGAAGAGAATGTTCATGTTACCGATCGAGTTTTAACTACAGTATTGTTCACTGACATTGTTGATTCGACACAACTTGCAGCCGACTTAGGCGATGAAAAATGGAGCGATCTCCTTGAGGGGCATCATGAAGCGGTTAGAAGAGAACTTGAAATATTCCACGGTCATGAAGTAAAGACCACCGGCGACGGATTTCATGCCACATTCGATGGTCCTGCGCGTGCCGTTCAATGTGCAAACGCAATACGACAATCAACGCGCCAGTTAGGCCTCGCTCTCCGTATAGGTATACATACAGGAGAGTGTGAGATTCGTGGTGATTCGCTTGAAGGTGTTGCAATTCATATGGCAGCCCGAGTATCTGGAATGGCTGCAGGTGGTGAAATACTTGTATCCAGAACTGTTAAGGACCTCGTTGCCGGATCGGGAATTGAGTTTGAAGATTTCGGCACTCATGCCCTTAAAGGCATTCCTGATGTGCACCAGATTTTCAGGGTAACATCAGCCTAATTCCCAATAGCAGACACTGAAATGCACGCGTTGAGCTTCAGCAAACGGCCAACAACGGACGCTCGTCTAAACGTATTTACTGGCTTTGTAAAAAAATTAATGCCGCAGGCCAAGCCCACTCGTAAAAGGCGTTAGCAACCGAGGATACCCCAGATGAATGAAACTTCTCGTCACGACGCATGGAATGCAGGTGATAGCTATGACGCTTATATGGGACGCTGGAGTCGACAAATTGCGGCTAAATTCCTTGACTGGCTTGATATGGAGAAAAAGCTGGACTGGTTGGAAGTGGGATGCGGAACAGGGGCGTTGTCAGAGTCGATTCTGGCTAAATGTGAACCTGGCAGCTTTCTTGGTGTCGAGCAGTCTGAAGGATTTGTTACCACGGCCCGGGAAAATATCGCTGATGATCGGGCTGAATTTCAAGTCGGTGATGCCCAGGACTTGGCATTACCTGATCAGTCTAGGGATTCGGTTGTTTCCGCGCTTGTTCTGAATTTCATCCCGGATAAGGAAAGAGCCCTTAAAGAAATGATACGTGTTTGCCGACCGGGCGGGACGTTAGCTTTTTATGTGTGGGACTATCCCAGTGGTGGTGTCGAGTTCATGCGTGCTTTCTGGCAGGCAGCAATTTCGATTAATCCGGAAGCTGCCGATCTTGCTGAGGACAAAAGATTCCCCTACTGCACTCGGGAAGGCCTCGAAGACCTGGTCTCTGCTGCGGGTCTTGTTGAAATCAAATCGACTCCTTTAGAAGCGCCTGCTGTTTTTAAATCTTTTGATGATTATTGGAATCCTTTTACTCTGGGCGCTGGTCCGGCACCTGGTTACTGTATGAACCTCGAACCAGATGCACGTGAACAACTTCGGGGCACATTGCTGAAACGATTGCCGATTCAGGATGATGGCTCAATTCCAATGAAAATCAGGGCCTGGGGTGTCAGGGCAACGACATCTCTATAAAATTATTCGTTTCCCGTTAGCAGACGCTCGAAACTAAGAGCTCAGTGGCGATCTTCGGCCAAAAGCCGCCACTTAGGATTTGTTGCTTTACTTCTGCTTTCGGCACTTTTCGGACTCTCGGTGCATTTGACAGAAAGAGACTGCGTGTCATCGAAATCAACTTGTAAGTTAAGCCAATTGCGCAAGGACTTTTTTGGTCTCAATCAAATCCGGGGTGTCGAACCCTTCGGTGAACCATTCGAACACTGGGACGAGCATGTCGCGGGCTTCACGGTCTTTTCCTTGGCCTTGCCACAAACGAGCAAGGCTCACCGTCGCCCGTAGTTCGAGCGATTTCGCACCCTGCAACTGTGCGATTTCAATGGCCTGCTCGAAACAACCTTTAGCGCTGTCAGGATCGTTCGGTGTACCCACCAGTAATAGTTCTCCCATCACGCGACGAAGCTCCGCCTCCCACCAGTGCACGTGGTTGTGTTGGACATGCTTCAGCGTTTCGTTCACGAGCTCCAACCCTTCCGCCACATCACCGTGGCGGCCCAAGGACGCTACCACCAACGAAATCAGCGCGATGTTCCAGGGATCCCCCAGCCACGACTTGGCTGATTCTCGCATCAGTGCCAACCCCGCCTCGCATTCTCCCTGCTCAAACATTGCCCATCCGCGCGCGCCATCCGCCAGAGATTGGAGATCTTGCACCTGCTCCCTCGGGCTAAACTCGAGCATCGCCTCCACCTGCTCAACCAAAGCATGTGGGTCTCGCTGGAATATCGACAGTACTACCTCCATACCGCTCTGGTCTTCCAGCGTACCGGAGTGACCCAACGCCCGCGCGAGACCCCCCCCGTCCTCGAACCGTTTCTGTGCCCGCTCTGGATAGCCCGACAACCAAAGCGCAAGTGCGCTTACGTTGCGTGCACACACACCCGGATCATGTCCCCCATAGGTAAACGTCAATGCGTGATGATCTTCGGCCCGATAGAGCTCAATTCCTCGCTCGGTGTGCTCGAGTGCGGTCGCCAACTCTCCGACCAGAAACCGACTCGCCCACTGGCAATGATGCGCCTCGAGCCGCAGCGCCTCATCGTTTCGCCCCCACCCCACCTCAAGCAGCTGGTCAGCAAGCCCACACGCCCGACGCAGTTCCGAGCGGAGCATGTAGTGGAACCACAAGCCCCAAAGCACTGGAAATAGTTGTTCAGTTTCTCCCAGCTCCTCGCACAGCCCCTGCGCCCGGCTATAGTTCTCCGCCACCTCTGGCGATGTCCCGCCATCCACGTTTAGTAATGGCACGCCCAACGCCACCCGAAACGTTATCTCCATCCGAATGCGGGGCTCACCTTCAGGCAGCGTCTCAACCAGCGTCAGTCCTCGCTGCAGATGTGTGCTGGCCTCCACGTAGGCACAGCGTTCTACCGCCCGCTGGCCGGCTCGCAGCCAGTGATCGAGCGCGGGCTCGGTGATCCCGGCTTCGGTATAGTGATGGGCGAGCAGCTCGGGTTCGGTTTCCACGCTCCCCGCGAACTTGTCCCCTAAAACTTTCGCAATACGCCCATGCAGCTCTCGTCGCTTGCTTTTCAGCAGACTCTCGTACGCAGCATCTTGCACCAGGGCATGCTTGAAGACGTAGCGCGCACTCGGAGGTGTGCCCAGCGGAAATATCAGCTCCGCATCCACGAGCTGATTCAGAGCGTCTCGAAGTGCGTTTTGTGCTAGCGATGACACCGCTGCCAATAGTCCATAAGAGAACTCTCTTCCCATCACAGCGGCAGTCTGGGCCACTTCCTTCACCGGTGCGAGCCGGTCGAGTCGAGCCATCAATGAGTCGTGTAGCGTGCTCGGAATGGCAAGGGCTGGCAACGGACCGACGAGGGCATAGTGACTACCGCGGTCCTTGAGCAGCCCCGACTCGATGACGGTCTTCGTGAACTCCTCGACGAACAACGGTACACCATCAGTTCTCTCAATGATTTGGGCGCGGACTTCTTCGGGCAGTGCTTTGCCACCTGTAACCTGGTCGACCATCGCGATCGCCTGACTGCGACTAAAGTGGTTGAGGGTGAGTGAGGTCACATGAGAAAGACCCATCCAGGGTGGTGAGAATTCGGGCCTGAACGTGATGACCACAAGTACTTGCATACTCTGTGCCCGGTTAACCATGAGTCCAAGCAGCTCGATCGAAGTCGGGTCCGCCCAATGTACGTCTTCGAAGATGAGCAACACCTGGCGCGTTTGACTCAATCCTTCCATCTGCGACACCAACGCGTCTAGCGTTGCCTCCTTCTGCCGCTCAGGCGTCATCTCGAGCGGTGGATAGCGGCCATCCACCGGAATCGATAACAGTGATGCAAACAGGGGGGCGATTAAGTCGATCTCCTGGGTTGCCTGCGAGATCAGTGATTCCAGCTTTTCGAATCGTGTCTTCGTGGTATCTTCACTCCCGAACCGTGCTGCTCGCTCGAGTTGCTCGATGACCGGATGCAGGGCGCTGTTCCTGTGATAGGGAGAACACTGGTAGCGAAGCCGAATTGGTTCATCTTGGGCAGTACGTTCACACAGAGCCTCACTGACACGAGATTTACCGATACCCGGCTCGCCCGATAAAAATACCACTTGGCCATCGCCTTCCTTTGCGTACTGCCAGCGTTCCAGTAACAGTCCAATCTCGTGTTCACGACCGACTAACGGCGTGACACCGGCTCTGTGCAATGCTTCAAAGCGGCTCTCCGCCGTGCTCGGAGCAACTACTTGCCAAACCTGAATAAGTTCAGAGATGCCCTTGACTTCATGTGATCCGAGCTCTTTGTACTCGAACCTACCTCCGGCAAGGTCGTAAGTTTTAGAGGCTATCACCACTTTGTTCGTGCCGGCCATTCCTTGTAATCGAGCCGCAAGATTCGGTGTCTCTCCCACTACTGCACTCTCTTGCGATGCGCCTTCGCCGATGAGATCCCCCACGACTACCGACCCCGTGGCAATGCCAATGCGAACCCCCAACTCAATCCCCAGCTTGTTGCTGAAGGCTTCGTTGACCTCATTCATCGCAACGATAACACTCAGCCCGGCATGAATAGCCCTTGCAGCGTCGTCCTCATGTGCCTGGGGATATCCGAAGTAAGCCAGCACTCCGTCGCCCATGTACCGAGCAACATACCCCTCATACCGCTCTATCGCTGCCTTGCAAGCATCCTGGTAGGCTCGATTCACGTCGCGAAGATCTTCAGGATCGAGCTGCTGGGACAGCTCGGTTGAGCCCACCAGGTCGCAAAACATCACAGTGAGCTGCCGGCGTTCAGCTTCATCTTTGGGGGTAATAGTGGCAGTTGCTGCCGGTCCTGACTGAACCAATGTCTCGATGGCACCGACAATCTTTTTCCGATGACCAAGTGAGCTAATCCCGAGTTCCTTCAGGTCTGCATCCGTTAATTGGGCCAGTAGTTGGACGTCGATATCGTTATCGATGAAGTTCGAGGCATATTGACCAAGACCTAGCTGCTCCAACCACTCAGAGATATGATCCGGCATCCTTAGTTCTCTCGATTCTTCCAGAGTACCAGTCTATCAAAAGCGATTCGTACATGTGTCCGTAAATATTGGGGGGTACCAGCTAAATATAAATACTACGAGAGTCTCTTATGGGTCGTTCTCGGACTCTCATCGATGAAATTTGAGCGTCCTCTTTTCGGGAATTTGCCACCACCCCCGCCCCACCACTGGACGAGATAAAATTTCCCGTGGCCAAGCCCTTTCGGTTCGGTTCCGGTTCCGGCGGCTCGGTCAGATATCGACCCTTCCTCGAACGGTAACTCGTTGACGGCATTCGAAGTTTCCGCATAGCTCAAACGCAATACGCCATACATTTTGGGCGGTCAATCCGGGAACAAGCTCGGGGATAGTTCGGGCGCGAAGGAGCGGCATCGGGGAAATTCGTTACGCTTCTTGGACTTTCCGCGCGGGTTCCCTGTATTTTCAGTCCTCTGCTCTACCGACTGAGCTACCTGGGCATAGGGTGCGGAAGCGCGTATTAAATAGTTGCACACGGCTTGAGTCAAGCCCGAAGCCGAAGCTTGCCGATTTTTTGCATTTCATCCCCTGAAATCGCGTTATCAAGCCCTTTTCGTCGGCTGGATACTACCTTATGTCCCGAAATCCTGCTCCAGGTTGACGCAGTTCACATTCGCATTGCGAATTTTTCTATATGTTTGATTTTATTGAGAATTCTGCATATCAGGATTTTTAACCAGGCGTTGTGGAAACCGGTAATTACAGGTGTTTGACTATTCATATGAAGATTGTCTTTAACTTAATGACGGCGCTACTGCTGTGCGGCAGTCTCGCTGCCTGCGGTACCGATTCCAGTTCGAGCAATCAAACCGGGAATACGGTGGTATCGGGCAGTGGGCCGAGCTTTTCGTTGCGCGTGACCGATGCCCCGATCGATGACGCTGTAAGCGTGGTGTTGCGCTTCACCGAGGTTAGACTCAGAAACACCAATGGCAACTGGACAACCCATACCTTCAACACTCCTAAGTCGATTGATATGCTGCAACTGCAGGGCACAAAGACGGCTGACTTGCTGATCAATAAGCTGGTTGATGTCGGCAACTATGACGAGATACGCCTGCTGGTGGATGGTGCGCCGATGGCTAACTATATCGACCTGGGTACTAGCGTCGTTGAACTCAAGGTCCCGAGCGGCAGCTCTTCCGGGCTAAAAATCAAGGGTGACTTTAGCGTGCTGGAAAACCGACCTGCGTCGTTGGTTATGGATCTGGACCTGCGCCAGTCAGTCACGATGGCGGGCAATTCGGGCAACTATATTCTGAAGCCGGTGGTCAGGCTTGTTAGTGATAAAGATGCCGGGCATATTCGCGGCACCGTCGATCCGGCATCACTCAGTTCGATGCCCGCTTGCTCGGACACAGACCCAAATACCTATAACGCAGCTTATGTCTATGCCGGGCATAACGTTACACCGGACGATATCGACCAGGGTTCACCCCAAAGCCTCGCGCCGTTTGCGACCACGTCGATCGCCTACGATAACGCCATCATGGGCTACCTGTACGAGGCGGCCTTTCTGCCCGCCGGTAATTACACGATTGCCTTTACCTGTAATGCTGATGCCGAAGATCTCGACGATGGCAATGACGACCTTAAATTTTTCGACATACAAAACGTGACCGTGTTGGCCAACAACACGCTATTCCTTTAGTCCGGGCACACCATATTAAGGCTAATTCACGCCTGGAATAACAAAAGCCGGCGTTTTGCCAAAAAATTCCGTACTAGAGCCCTTTTCGCCGGGTAATGTGAGCTATTTACGCAAATAGCGAATTTTTCTTGAACCAGTTCACCCTTAGTCACCGATAACGCACGTATATTGTTGATTATGTTGAATATTTCGATAACGAATACTTCACGGAAATTAACCGATCTGGGATTTTTGGGACCCATGAGAACACTATGTTAAGGACGATCAAACTATTCCTGGCACTTGCGCTGTGCGGCTACCTGATGGGTTGCGGCACCGACAGCAGTTCGGGTGATCGCACGGACGGCTCCGGCGATGCTGCGACCCAGGGCGTGAAGATCACGACGTCTGGCGGTTCCGGCTCGGCCAATTCAAACTTTTCGTTGCGTATAACCGATGCCCCGATCGATGGGCTTGAAAACGTCGTGCTGCAGTTCACCGCGGTCGAGATGAAGCTCCAGTCGGGTGCCTGGACGAAATACACGTTGCCTGCGCCGCAGCCGATAGACCTGCTGGCACTGCAAGGACTGACTACGGCCGACCTGCTGGTTAACATGCCGATTGAGGCCGGTGACTACAAACAAGTTCGTTTCATTGTCGATGGCGCGCCGATGGCTAACCGCGTCAAGGTAAAAGGCGGTGCCTGGGAAGAGATGACAGTTCCCAACGGCGCTACGACCGGTTTGAAAGTCGTTCAGCAGTTCACCATTCCCGATGATCGCAAGATGAATTTCACAGTGGATTTTGACTTGCGCAAGTCAGTCAAGCTAAAAGGTAAATCAGGTAAGTACAAGTTCAAGGCAAAGATGAAACTGGTGGTCGATACCGATGTCGGTTTTATCCGCGGCAGTGTAGCCCCGGTGCTGTTGATCGACCCGAGTTGTTCTGATGGCGATATTGACACGCACAACGCGGTTTACGTTTATGCCGGACACAACACCACCCCTGGCGATATCGATGAAGATTCTCCTTCGAACAACGAGCCCGTGACGACCACGATGATCCAGTATGACTACTCGACGGGACTCTACATGTTCGAGGCTGCGTTCCTGGCCGAGGGCGATTACACCATCGCGTTCACCTGTAATGCAGATGCCGAAGTCCTCGACGATGATGACGACGGTGATGATGGCGACGACAACGATGACGATGCCCTTCAATTCTTCGGCGTTCAAAACGTTTCAATCCTGGTAACCGATACCACTTTTCTCAAGCCCTGAAGCGATTTCAGGGCTATAAATTAAGACAGCACGATCTGTTAGGAAGGCTGCGTGACCCTGAGAAAAATTTACCTTCACATTTTTACCCTGCTGGCACTCGCCATTGCGGGCGGCGTGCAGGCGCAGGACTCGTCGGAACAGGATGAACTGAACCAGTTCATGAACCTGCTCGAGCAACAAACTTCGCTCGCTACCGACACTCGCATCAATGCCGACTTCGTGCCCGGCATGTTGAGCGTGCTCAGTGCCGAACAAATGGAACGCCGTGGCTTTCGCACGCTATGGGAGGCGCTGGCATCGCTACCCGGGGTGCAGGCCACGATGAACGAAACCGGCATGCGTAGTATCACGGTACGCGGCATCGGTAATATTTTTGAACCCAGCAAGGTCAAGCTGTTGCTCAACGGCAAGGCGTTGAATGCTTCCGCAAGCGCTACCACCGGCACCCTTTACGAAACCCCGATCGAGCAGATTGAGCGCGTCGAGTTTATTCGCGGCCCGGGCTCTGCGATCTACGGCGAGTTTGCCTACGCCGGGGTTGTCAACGTCATTACCCGACGGCAGGGGGAACAGTATTCAGCCGGAATCGAATCCGGCGATGGATACACTTTCTCGGCGCTTTACAGCTACGCAGAGCCTGGTGGCGACTTCAGGACCAGTATCAACGTCGCGGCCAGTCAGAGCGAGGGCGAAGATATATCCTCCGGCATCGATCGTTCACCGGCTGGAATCCCGAGCTATGCGCCGGGGCCGATCAACAACAAGCGTGATTTTGTCTCGGCCATTCTGAGCGTTGAAAGCGGCGACTTGGCTGCCCTGCTACAGATTCAACAGAGTAATCGCGGGGACCATTTCGGCACCAACAACTTACTACCGCCCGATGATCGGCAGACGGTGATTTCAGAAACGGTTTTATCAGCCGACATCAGCCAGTCCTTTCAGTTCGATGAAGCGTTGACCGGCGCATGGTCGCTCAACCTGTTAAACAATGAAACCGAGCAAAACTCGCTGTTCCTGGGGGATCCCGAGAACTTCGGCGGGCTGGGTCCCGAGGACGATATCATCGCCGACTCCCTGCTCGAAGAGCAGCGCATCGAGGCACAGGTCAATCTGCAATACGAAGTGTCGGCGCATAAGCTGTTCGGGGCGCTGGTGTTTACCGAGGTCGAGGTCAGGGAGGCTGAACAGTTCATCAACCTGATTACACCCACGGGCCCGCCCGCGCCGACCTTGAACGAATTCCCGACCCCGGTCGATGATTCAGCACACCGCGGTTCGGTCAGCCTGGTGCTGCAGGACGAGTTCCGTATCGACGATCGTCTCACGCTGACCGCCGGGCTGCGTTACGACAACTACGAAGACATTGACTCGAATGTGTCGCCACGCATCGCGCTGGTGTGGCGCCGCTCTGATCAGCATATTTTCAAGACGCAGTTGGCACGCGCCTTCAAACCTCCCTCGTTGATCGAGGACAGCGGATCGCTCGAGGTTGAAATCGAATCCGAAACCAACGACACGCTCGAGTTCGGGCATATCTACCAGGGCGCTGACCTGGTGTTGCGCAACACGATCTATTTCTCGAAACTCGATAACCTGATCCTGTTCCAGGATTTCGCCCCGTTTGGTTACTACAACACCGGTTCCTTTGACCTGCGCGGATACGAGCTCGAAGTCGAGAAATCAATTGGCAACGAGTGGGATATCAACGCTAGTCTTTCGTTACAGGATTATGTTGATGAAGCGCTACCCGGGGCCGCACCCTGGATGCTGAAGCTCGGCATCGAGTACGCACTGATGCCGCTGACCGGGCTGCATCTCCAGGTCAACAGCTTCGGCAGTCGCGACCGTGAAGAAGTTGACACGCGCGGTGATTTTGAACAGACCACGCAGGCGGATGTCAGCCTGCGCATGCAAAACTTTCGCGATATCGATGGCCTGACTTTCCGCGCCGGCATCCTGAACATCCTCGACGATGATCTGAAGCATCCGGCACCTTTCGATACCTACCCAGACGACTACCCCTACAGCGACGGCGCCATGTTGTGGGTACAGTTTATCTACCAGCCATGATCACTTTCCACAGCGAGTCGTCGTGTTGAGGTTGTCCGGCAAAATCGGAATCATCGTGCTGCTGTGCCTGGCATCGTTCGTCGGGTTGCCGTTACTCGCGCAGGAGGCTGCATCGCCGCGCTTGCAAATCGGTATCAACCTGCTGCCCGCGATCATTGCCGCCAACCAGAGCCTGGCCGTGAGCGATGGCACCAATAACCTGCCGATTTACCTGGTGTACCGTGAAAACCGGCGTCTCGCACAGCAGCTCGAACCCGGCCTGCACCAGGTCGGCGAGATTCGCAAACGCAAGCTCGAGATCACGACCTTATCGTTAGATGAATTGTTAGCCAAAGAGCCAGCACCACTGAGCATCGTTTTTATTACCGAACCGCTGGATCAACGCCTGACCGAACTGGTCGAGCTCGCGCAGCAGCAGCGGATACTCCTGTTTTCTCCTTTCAAGGGCGATGTAGAACTCGGCGTTACGACCGGCTTCCAGGTCACCGACAAGGTGCTGCCGCTGGTTAACATGACTTCTCTAAAACAATCAAAAATACAACTGAAAGCGTTCTTTTTGCGCATTGCGGTGAAACATGAATAAGCAAGCCTTCTTCAAGAATTTCTTTAGCACGGTGGACCTCAAGTCCTCGTTGTTATTTCTCGGCATCGGTCTCGTCATCATCGCGATGACGTTGTGGAACTGGCACTATGACGTCAAGCCACGGCTGATTAACGAGGCGCAATCAAACACCCGCGTGCTCGCGTCATCCTATGCGCGCGCCATCGAATCGCAGTTTCAGAATGTTACCGGCAAGACCGATATTTCAGTGATCCATAACTCGATTAACGAGATGCTGTTAATCAACGACCCGAGCACCGCTGAAAACCTCTACTACGGGGTTTCTCTCGAGGTCGACTACGACGCCTTCCCCGCCGATTACGACCTGGTGAATTTCAACGTCGGTGCGACCAGCTGCAAATCCTGCATTATTACCGAGAACCCGATATATAAACGCGGCAGTGGAGAATTGATTGCGATACTCAAGATTTACGCAAACCCGGTATTCTACCAGCGCCTGGTTGAAGACATCGTTAATGATCTCGCGTTGATGCTGATTGGTATTGTCATCGTGCTGGTGGTCGCCTGGCTCACGTCCAATCGCCTGATGGAACGCATCCGCGAGCGCGAACGTAGCCTGGTTTACGAAATTGCGGAACGCAAGTCAGCAGAAGAGCGCCTGCATCAAGTCGCTGCCTACGACCAGCTAACCAACCTGCCGAATCGTTACCTGTTGCAGGCAGACTTTGCGCGCAAGCTCGAGGAGTCGGGGCGCAACGGCAAAATGCTGGCGACGCTGTTTTTCGATCTTGATCATTTCAAAGAGGTCAACGATGTTCACGGTCACGAAACCGGGGACGCATTACTCAAGCAGGTCGCCAAGCGCATGTCCGAAGTGACCCGCAACTACGACCTGCTGGCCAGGTTCGGCGGCGACGAGTTTGTCATGATCATGTCCAATCTGAACGACCGGCTCGATGTCAACCAGGTGGTCGAAAAGATCATCGCGGGTTTCGAGCCGGCATTCGATTTACCGGGTGCCTCGGTACACATCACCACCAGCGTCGGTATCAGTATTTTTCCAGAGGATGGCAATGATCCCAACGAGTTGTTGAAGAACGCGGACGTCGCGATGTACCGCGCCAAGGCGGAAGGCCGCAACTGCTACCAGTTTTTCAGCTCGGAGATGAATCTCGAGTTGCAGTATTCACAGTGGGTCGCAACCAACTTGCGCAAAGCCCTCAATGAGAATCGATTAAAACTCTATTTTCAACCCCAGGTCAATCTTGAAACCGGTGCGGTCGAGTCCTGCGAGGCCTTGATCCGCTGGCCGCAGGAAGATGGCGAAAACATCAACCCGGGCGACTTCATCAAGATCGCCGAACGCACCGGTCAAATTATCGAGGTCAGCAACTGGGTGGTTAACGAAGCCTGTCGCGTTACCCGGGAATGGATGGAGCAGGGTTACGAGACCGTGCGCGTCGACGTTAATCTTTCGAGCAAGGATTTTGCCAACCGCGGCGTGCTTTACAAGTTCCTGCAAATTATTCAACGCCATCACCTGAAAGCCAGTCAAATCGGGGTCGAGATCGCCGAGAATATCATGCTCGATTCAACCGACCAGGTGATCAATGCGCTGACCGTTTTACATAACGCCGGGGTGCATATCTCGATCGATGATTTCGGCACCGGGTATTCATCTTTGAATTCTCTCAAGCGGCTGCCGCTGTCGGGCATCAAGATCGACGAGAGTTTCGTGCATGCAGCACCTAACAGCAAGGATGACCTGACCATCATGCAGGCGATAACGCTGGCGGGACAGGGTTTCGGGCTTGATGTCATCGCCGAGGGCGTCGAAACCGAATGGCACCAGACCCTGTGCAAGGAGGTTGGCTGTAACACGATACAGGGTAACTACGAGTCCAAGCCGCTAACGTCTGAAGATTTCGCGACCCAGTACCTGAAAAAGAAGTAGGCACTATCACCAGCCAGGCATTTGAATTGTATCGCCAAGCGGATACACTGGGCGTCCCTGTAGTCCTTCACCAATGCCTCGATGCCTGAAAATTACCAACTCGTAGAATCCCTGCTGCAGCAGCCACTCGATAACGGCGACGTGGTTTGCAACCTGTGCCTGTGGCGCTGTCGCTTGCGACACGGCCAGCGCGGCTTTTGCCAGGCGCATGTCAACCGTAACGGGGTTCTTTACAACCTGTCCTACGGCATCGTTTCGGCGATCGAGGTGGAATCGATTCGCAATAAACCGGTTTACCACTACCGCCCTGACAGCCGCGTGATGTCGATCGGCAGCTACGGCTGTAACTTCCGTTGCAAGGGCTGCCACAACCTCGAGATTTCCTGGGGCGTGGAAGCGCTCGACAAGCTCGCCCGTGGGCAGTCGACCGACGCCTGGGTCACGCCCGAGCAAATGGTCGAAACCGCGCTGAAGCACGAAGTCGACGGCATTGCGTTTACCTACTCGGAGCCCGCGGTGTGGCTCGAATATGTGCTCGATGTTTCGAAGCTCGCACACGAGGCCGGGTTATTTACGGTTTACGTTTCCAACAGTTTCGTCACCGACGAGGCGCTCGAATTGATGGCACCGCACATCGACGTGCTGTGTTCCGATATCAAGAGCCTGTCGGCGGAATTTTACAAGGAGATCTGTCCGGTGGGCACGGTCGAACAGGTGCTGGGGTCGATCAAAAAAGCGGCTGAGCTTGGCATTCATGTCGAGACCCGCACCAACGTCATTCCGACCAGGAACGACGACCTCGACGAATTGAAACGTGTGGCCGAATGGATTTACGACAACCTCGGTGCGGATAGCCCGTGGCATGTCACCAAGTTTTTTCCGGCCTACAAGCTCTCGCATTTACCGCCGACCGATAACGCGATTATCGACCAGGCGGCAGCCGCGGCGCGCACGGTCGGGCTGCAGCATGTTTATGCGCACACCGATATTTCCTGCGATTGCGCGACCGAGAATCAACCGATCTCGGCCTGGCTGGAGTTCGATGCGGATGCGCTCAACGCCGTCAACACCTGCGCCGCGCCCTGCTGCGGCGACGAAGGCATTCTCGTCAAAAAATTCGAACGCGAAGCCGGCCTCCTCGCCGAGTAATCCCCGCCATCCCTCGCTGTCGTCATGCCGGGCTTGACCGATACGTCGGACCGCCGGCATCCATTCCCGGAACCACTCAGAGACTCGGGCGGAAAGCCGACAGGCTTTCCGTTTGTCACCGTGACGCATTACGATAGATTCCGGCTTTCGCCGGAATGACCGGTTCTAATCCTGCAACGACGACAACAATTTACGCACCGGTGTTGGTAGGCCATGGCTGGCCAGGTCCTCGATCTCGACCCAGACATAATTATCGGCATCGAAAATATTATCGGGCAGTTTTTCAAGCTCGATTATCGCAAGCGAAATACCCAGGCTGTAATGCGTAAACTGGTGACGGATAACGTCCTGCTGAATTTTTTGCGGTGCCTGCTTCATTGACAGAAAGCTCTGCTGCCAGAGATCAATTGCCTTTTCACCGTCAACTTCGGGCAGTGACCAGAGCCCGCCCCAGATACCGCTCGGTGGCCGACGCCACAGCAAAATCTGGTCTTCGTAACGATGCAACAACATCAAGGTGTGTTTGTGTGGTTTTGCCCGGACCGGTTTCTTTTGCGGGTACTCGGCCTGGCTGTGGTGGCGGTAACTCGAGCACATTTTTTTGAGCGGGCAGGCCTCGCACTTCGGCTTTGATTTGAGACAGATCATCGAGCCGATGTCCATCATCGCCTGGTTGAAATCGGAGGTTTCCTCGGCCGGGGTAATCGACTCCGCCAGGTACCAGAGCTGTTTCATGGTATCGCTTTGTCCATACCACCCGGGGACGCGGAAGCAACGCGCAAGCACGCGCTTAACGTTGCCATCGAGAATCGGCCAGTGCTGGCCAAACGCAAAACTTAAGATAGCGCCCGCGGTCGAGCGCCCTATTCCCGGCAGCGCCTCGACTGCTTCCATGGTTTGAGGAAACCTGCCCTTGTGCTGGTAGCGGATGACACCGGCGGCCTTGTGCAGGTTCCTGGCGCGCGCATAGTAACCGAGCCCCTGCCAGTGCCGCAGCACTTCATCGATACTGGCGTCGGCGAGTTGCCTGATATTGGGGAAGCGCTTGATGAAATCCTGGTAATACGGGATGACCGTGCTGACCTGGGTTTGTTGCAACATGACTTCCGATAACCAGACGCGGTAAGCGTCCTGTTGCTGCCACGGCAGATCATGCCGGCCGTAGCGCCGGTACCAGTCCAGTACCGTTTTCGCAAAGCTGGCCGCATCGGCATCCATTTAGTCGAATAACTTTTTGAGCTTGTCCTCGATTTTTTGCTTGGCCTTGGCTTTCTCGACTTCCATTTTCTGATCAAGTTCGCGTTTTTGCGACTCAGCGAGCGCCTCCTTTTCTGCTTCAAGCTGCTGCTTGAGCTCATCCTTTTGCTTTTCGATTTCGGCCTTCAGTTTGGCCTTCTCGGCATCCACCTTTGCTTTCATCATTTCATCGAGTAACACATCGATCTTCGGGGCGCTAAACGGGCCCTTGATGCCGACTGGAATTTCGAGCCCGGC
Organism: uncultured Gammaproteobacteria bacterium; assembly: GCA_964196225.1. Lineage (GTDB taxonomy): Bacteria > Pseudomonadota > Gammaproteobacteria. The sequence continues at coordinate 20,003 of CAXMSP010000141.1, forward strand.
GAGGTCATCCGCGCTGCCGCCTTGCTGGCCTTCGACGCTACCGACGAGCTTGGCATTCACCTGGTAATCGACCTCTTCGGTATTCAGATTCGCGCTACCCTTACCACCAACGCGCAACAGTGGCGCCTGCAGGTCCAGGTCATCGCTCGAGAAAACGCCGTTTTTGATCACGCCGCTGATTGTCAGTGACGAGAAATCGGTCTTGAGCGTTTCTGCAGGCGGCGATTCCTTACCGCTGAATTTGGCCTTGGCAGCATCGATTGATTGGCGAATGTTAAAGCCGTTCACTGCACCATCGAGGAAGGCGAGATTCATGGTTCCATTGCTGTTCTGTTTGAGCTTGCTCAGCCATTCGCCCCTGGTGGTCAGGTTGGCCTCGGCATTAAGCGTGCCGGTGATCGTCGCCTCGCCGGTGAAGTCCTTGAGCAGGTCACCTACCTGGACGCCCTGAACCGATTCGGTGATCGCGTATTTCGGGATATCGGATTTAGCGTCGAGCACGACCGAAATCTCGACCTTGCCACCATAGGTGTTCAGTTTGATCGGCTTCATTGATACCAGGCCATTTTGCGCCTTAAGCTTGATATCGAGATCGCTCATCCTGAGATTCTGCACCTTGATCTGGGCGATCTTAAGCGTACCGTCGATGTCGAGATCGCGCAGGGTCTGCATCGGTAACTCGATCTGAACGTCTTCGCTGGCAGCGGCTGCCTGCGATGCATCGGCTTCAGCCGGCCCGGTCGCGGGCGGGGTTCCGAGCAACGCATCGACATCAAGATTTTCCGAGGCGAGATCAAACTTGACCGCGGGTTTGGCAAAATTGGCAACCTGCACGCTGCCCCCGATCTGGAATTCGTTTAACTTGAGTGCCATGTCGCGCAGCGCCAGTTGTTGCTGCTCGATCAGGTACTCCACGTTGGCCTTGATATCGAAAATGATGTCGAGGTCACCGCTGGCGCTGGCATCGAGATGCAGGGTCATCGGGAAGGCTTCGTTCGGTACGATGCGGCCGGTGCTGATATCGAGATCGACGATGCGGAACTCGCTGCCTGCCTGTTCGTCCTGCCACAGCAGTTTTATATTCTCCAGGTCGAGTCCACCAAAAGCACCCTTGATTTCAAAGTCTGACTCACCCGCGTCCGTGCTGGACTCATCGGTGGCGGCCCCGGTGTCGGTACCCGGCGCCGGCTGAGCCACCAGGTCATCCCAGTTGGTCACGCCAGCCTTGTTCTTGCTCAGGTTGATTTCGAGGTCGCGCAATACCAGCTTGTCAATTTCTGGGGCAAAGGCGACCAGGGAGGCTAGATCGACGCTGATGCTCGCCTCCTTGACCTTGATCATCGGCAGTGCGCCGAAACCTTCGGCGTTGGAAAAACTCATCGCACCGAGTTTCATGCCGAGCGCCGGGAATATGGTGAGGTCGACGTCACCGTGGAACTGCAGCTCACGCCCGGTCTGTTCACGCACCAGTTCGGTGAGATCCTGTTTGTAGGCATTGGGGTCGAAAACCGCGACAAATATGGCGACTACGGCGACCAGGAAGGCAATCGCGGCGACCACACCGATAATAAGGTAACGAATGATTTTCTTCATAACGGGTTAGTAGCTTTATACCTTGGCTTCGATCTGAAATAATGCCCTGCAATGTGGCACGAAATGGAACTTGATACAAGATCATGATCGACAAACTGATTGGCTGGGCCGACCGGGCAACGGGCTACCGTTTTCGGGGCCCTGGAGACGGCGGCAAACTCGGGCTGGTAGTGATACCGGTGCTGCTGATTTTACTGTTGTTAACACTGCTGGGTATTTACTGGAGCGACGAGCCGGATCCGTTCGATATCGAGGAAGCGGCGGCCGAGCATGCACCGGTGACCGAATCGCGACTCACCACCGGCAGTTACACCACCAGCGCGCTGATTACCGCGATGGAGACGCTGCTCGATAAGCGTGGCGGCTATCTCAGTAACGACATCATGCCGCCGTCAATCTGGCTCGATAACATCCCCAACTGGGAGTTCGGCGTGTTGGTGCAGTCGCGCGACCTGGCTCGCTCGATGCGCAATGACTTCAGCCGGTCACAATCGCAATCGGCCGAAGACGTTGATTTGATCATTGCCGAGCCGAAGTTCAACTTCGATAATAAGTCCTGGTTCTTACCAGCCACTGAAAGTGTCTACCAGGAAGGGGTGACGGCACTTTACGGCTACCTCGAGCGCCTGCAAAATCCCGGCGACCCGAACGCGCAGTTTTACGCGCGCGCGGACAACCTGCAGGAATGGCTTGGGCAGGTTGAAAAACGCCTCGGCAGCCTGTCGCAGCGCCTCAGCGCGAGCGTCGGGCAGGTGCGGCTCAACACCGACCTCGCCGGCGACGCCGAGGCCGTGCAATCGACGCGGACCAGTTCCCAGGTCGAGGTTAAAACACCCTGGGACGAGATTGACGACGTATTTTACGAGGCGCGCGGCGCCTCCTGGGCGCTGGTGCAATTCATGAAGGCGGTGGAGCTTGATTTTGAATCGGTGCTGCAAAAGAAAAATGCGTTGATCAGCCTGCGCCAGATCATTCGCGAGCTCGAGGCAACCCAGGATCCGATGTGGAGCCCGATTATCCTCAACGGCAGCGGTTTCGGCCTTTTTGCCAATCACTCGCTGGTCATGGCCTCGTATATCTCGCGCGCAAATGCCGCGGTAATCGATCTACGCAGCCTGCTGTCGCAGGGTTAATACTCCCCGGCGCTCTCACCAACCTACTTCGTCATTCCGGCGGCCCTCCTCGTCATTCCGGTGGCCTTCTCTGTCATTCCGGTGGCCTTCTCTGTCATTCCGGCGAAAGCCGGAATCCAGTACAACAATCGTGCTCGAAGAGCACACATTATCTGCTGGATCGCGCCGGTCGGAACGGCTGGATCCCGCCGGTCCGACGCATCGGGTCAAGCCGCGGGATGACAGATAGTAGAGCGGCCAACGGGAAGGCAAATAACCTGCCATTCCGGAATGACAGGAGTAGAGTCAGGGATGACAGAATAGGTCTGCGGGGATGACGGGGTAGGTTAGTCGCGTTTCCAGTGGCCGGATTTACCGCCGGATTTTTCGAGCAGGCGCACATCGCTGATAACCATCCCGCGATCAACCGATTTACACATATCGTAAATTGTCAGCAAGGTGACCTGAACCCCGGTCAGCGCTTCCATTTCAACGCCCGTCTGGCCCGTGGTTTCGGCGGTGACGGTGCATTCGATTGCACCGGCGTCAGGGTCCGTTTCGAATTCGACCGCAACGTGAGTCAGCGCTAGCGGGTGACACATCGGCACCAGGTCGGCGGTACGCTTGGTCGCCATAATGCCGGCGATGCGCGCCACGCCGAGCACGTCGCCCTTCTTGTGCCCACCCTGCTGAATCAATTCCAGTGTCTCGGCTTGCATAAGGATGCGACCGGCAGCGATCGCACGCCGCGCACTCGATGGCTTGTCGGCGATATCGACCATGTGCGCTTCGCCCGCCTGGTTGAAATGGGTTAATTTACTCATGGCCGAAATTCTATCACTTTAACAGGATGTATAGCTCACGATTACCGCGCTGAATATTCATGATCAAGGCCTTGCCGTTGGTCTCGACCAGGGCGAAGACTTCGTCGAAGGTACGCGTTAGCTGCTTGTTGATCGAGTAAATGATGTCACCGATCTGGAACCCGGCAGCGCGGCCTGCAGCGGCATACTCAGCAGGAATAGCAACAGGCCCGAGCAAACAACTTTCATCACGGAATCGCTAAAACGAACGCGGGTTGAAGTCAAACTGGGCTTGCATATCCCGGTAAAACTGTTTCGCCGCTTCGCTATCCGCGGGTGGCGTTTGAATCATGATTTCCACGAATTGATCACCGGCTGGAGGCCCGGCCAGACCCTTGCCCTTGAGGCGCATTTTTTGTCCTGACTGCATGCCGGGCTTGATCTTGAGTTCTACCGAGCCGGATAAGGTCGGTACTTTTAAACTGGCACCCGCGGCGGCTTCCCATGGCGTCAATGGCAGGCGCAGGATCACGTCACGGCCATCCAGGCGGAACAGGCGATGCGGCAGGATATTCATCTCCAGGTACAAATCGCCGGGTTCGCCAGCATGAGGGGCGGCCTGCCCCTGTTTCGCGAGGCGGATCCTCTGTCCCTGGCTCACGCCCTTGGGAATCGTGATCTTGAGCTTTTTCATTTCGGCAGAGCCCGGTGTTTTGGCAAACTGAATTGTCTTGCTGCCACCGTTGAAGGCCTCTTCCAGGGTGATATCGAGTTTCAGCTGTAGATCGGCGCCACGCCGCTGGCGCTGCTGGCCCTGTTGAAACGGTGATCCCCCGCCCTGCTGGAAATCGCCGCCAAAAATTGATTCAAAAAAGTCGCTGAAGTCGCCACCGCTAATACCATCGCTACTGTGGCTACCGCCCTGGAAGCCCCCACCCTGGAAGCCGCCGCCCTGGAATCCACCGCCATCGAATTGCTGGCCGTGTTTCCAGTCGGCACCGAAGCGATCGTATGCCTGGCGCTTGTCGGAATCCTTGAGCACTTCGTAGGCTTCGTTAACTTCTTTGAACTTATCTTCCGCGTCCGCTTCACTGTTGACATCAGGATGGTACCTGCGCGCAAGCTTGCGATAGGCTTTCTTGATATCACTTTTTTCAGCGTCACGGGGGACGCCCAAAATCTGATAGTAATCCTGGTATTTCACGTCGACAACGGTTGGTTTATGTCCCTAATAGATAGGTGTTTTGTAGGGTTTTTCAAGTCGCCGGGGCCTCGCCTTCACCCTCTTTCTGCTCGTTTTCAGACGGCAATGGCTCGGCCAGAAGTTCGAGCTTTTCACTCTGCAAATCGTTATGCAAAGGTTCGATTTCCGGAATTGCCTGCGTGACCTTGCTCGACATTTCGGCAAATCGCTCAACCTTGCCGCGCAAGCCCTGGCGCCCGCTTATCGCGGTGACCGTTTCGTTGAAGTGATTGGTCGCGGCACCGAGGCTACCGCCAATTTTAGCGAGGCGTTCGGTCACCTTGCGCACCTGGTTGTATATATCGCCCGCCTTGTCGCCGAGCTCTCGCGCTTCACGGGTACTGCGGTCCATTGCCCAGAGGTTAGCCACCGTGGTCAGGATCGGAATCAGCGTGGTATGTGACACCAGCACGACGCCGCGCTCATAACCGTAGGCGAAAAGATCCTTCTCGTACTTGAGCGCTTCGATGTAGGCCGGCTCGATCGGCATGAACATCAGCACAAAACTGGGGCTGCGGATTCCGGCCAGGCTGGTGTAATTCTTGCCCTGTAAATCGTCGATATGGCCCTTTACCGCTTTGACGTGCTCGTTTAGCGCAAGCTGGAGTTGCTCGTCGTTCTCGGCCGCAACTACCCGGTCGTAGGCCGTCAACGAAACCTTGCTATCAATGATGATGTGCTTGTTATCGGGCAGTTTGATCAGAAAATCGGTTTGCTTGCGTTTACCTTCGGCATCCGTCATCGAAGTCTGCTTGTCATAGTGGTCACTCTCGATCAAACCGCTCAACTGCAGGGTTTTCTCGAGCTGGGTCTCGCCCCAACTGCCGCGTCGCTGAGAATCGCCCTTGAGCGCATCGGTCAGGTTTTGCGCATCGCTGCCGATTTTGAGACCGACTTCGAGGACCTTCCTGATCTCACTTTCTAGCTTTGTATTGCCCTTAATGGATTCGCTGTGCACATCGTTGACGCGTTTCTGGAAACCCTCGACCTGTTCGCGAAACGGTTTCAGCAACGCTTCGAGCGAAGTCCGGCTGGTCTTGTCGAAAGTGCGCGCCTTATCTTCCAGGATCCGGTTCGCGAGGTTCTCGAATTCGACCTTGAGTTGCTTGCGATTTGCTTCGAATTGCTCCATTTTCTGGGCACTGAGCTCGCGTTCTTTTTCCAGCTTGAGCTCCAATGCCTGGGTTTTCTTCTCGGCCGCATGCAGGCTTTCACGCAACGAGTACTCGGTTTGCAGGGTCGTTTCAAGCCGGGTCTTCATCTCGTGGCGGGAGTTGTGGTACTGGCGCAAGCTGTACAGCAGCCCGACGAGCAAGAGGCCCGCAAGCCCGACAATCGTCCAGACTAGATCAGCGTTTTCAATCGCTTCCATCGTATTAATGTTGCTATATCAATCGCAGCAGTCTAACCGAGATGGAATCTTGTCGCGAGGCCTTGTTTTGTTACACGAGGCACCAATCCTGTCCGAATTAAGCGCTCGGGTGTTTACATCAGATTGGGGCTGGAGCGGACGGTTTTCAGCGCGTGGGATTAAGCGGTAACAATTGCGTGACATCGCGGTTGCGTTCCGACTCTGATATTTTCTCGAGTTGCTGGCAGACCAACCATAGATCATGCCCCTGCCAAGTTGCACCTGCCTCGGCATACAGGCTTTGATTAAGCCGCCCGATCTGGAGCGTCATATCATCGCCGAGCGAACTGCCAAGCTGCTGCAGATTGTTTATTTCGCGTGGAGCCAGCAATGCCCGGCCCCAATCCAGCAACGCATGGCGCGCACTCAAGCC
>CAXMSP010000142.1:0-6204 GCA_964196225.1 uncultured Gammaproteobacteria bacterium
CCATTGGTTGGGCCGTGGGCGTCGAATATCACCACACCCTTGCTGTTCGACTTGATATATTGCAGGGTGGTCAGGGAGACCTCGAAATCGGTGACCGGAACAAAAACAAAGGCGTCACAGTCGAGCAATTCCTCGACATCCGCAGGCGCGATTGGATTCATAAATCCAACCTGGGTTTCCAGCCGCTTGTTCTGGTCTTCATACTTCAGCATGATGACATCACCCTGGTCGGCATTCGCGGTCACATGGCTGAGATCCAAGTGAGGAAACGGAGATAGCAGGTCTTTTATGGGCGCCTCATCGACTTTCCGTACATGCACAACCGGCGCGACTCGCGATCCCTCGCCCATCAGGGCCGACAGCACCAGCGAGGTATACACGGCACAGCCGTATTTTTCGACTACTTCGCCCTGATAGGTCGTAATATGGTCTCTCGGGATAGGTCCCAGGACTGCAACATTAAACGAAGTTCCCATGAGTAGTTACCTCTAACAATTCCTAAAAAAGGGCAGCCAAACCAGGCTAGATCGCAGTTCAACCATCCACTTTAACTGTAACCCGGTGAGGTACTACCCAATAAATTCAACGAATAACAAGATGACCTTGAACGAGCGCGAGTTTTTCCGGCGTATCGCATCTGGTAACAGCAGACCAGTGGTCGAACTTTGGTTGTTCGACCACCGGATACCGGGTCAAACTCTGGCGCCGCTTTCGGGGTCGAAGAAAACTGCTTTGGACATGTCGAACATTAGCTCCATGTTCTTGCCGGCATCCACAGCGCTCTCGGGTTTCACACGACAGACCACCTTGCTTTCATTCATTTGCACGAAGACTAAAGTATCGGGACCAGTTGGCTCTACGACATCGACCACGCAGGAAGCTACCCGGGTGGTATCACTATTCATTTTCTCTTCCACGCGCTGGGTAATCATTTCGGGCCGCAAACCGAGCAGGATCTCGCTACCCACCCTGGATTGTAAGCGCTCCCCAGCACCGTTCACGGGCAGTTCGAAGTCACCTGTGCCGGCATTGATGCGCACGCCAAGCTTGCCATTTTCGCTGACAACCTTGCTCGGAATAAAATTCATCGACGGTGAACCCATGAAACCAGCAACGAACATATTGGCTGGATTGTCGTAAATTTCCCTGGGCTCACCAAATTGTTGAACTTCTCCGTCCTTCATCACCGCAATGCGATCACCCAGCGTCATCGCCTCTATCTGATCGTGGGTGACATAAACGATGGTCGTGCCCATGCGTTGATGAAGCTGCTTTATCTCTGTGCGCATTTCAACCCGTAGTTTTGCGTCCAGGTTACTCAGCGGTTCGTCGAATAGAAACAGCGAAGGATCACGCGCCAAAGCGCGTCCCATGGCTACCCGTTGGCGTTGCCCGCCCGAGAGCTGTGATGGCTTACGGTCTAGCAACGGCACTATTTGCAGCATGTTGGCAACCCGGTCAAGCGTGGATGCCTGTTCGGCTTTGTCGACCTTGCGAATCTCCATGCCGAATGAAATATTCTCTGCCACGGTCATGTTCGGGTAAAGTGCATAAGATTGGAACACCATCGCAATATCGCGGTCTTTCGGGGCTAGATAGGTGACGTCGCGATCACCAATATTAATCGACCCCGATGTGACCGTCTCCAGACCGGCGATCATATTAAGCAACGTGGACTTGCCGCAACCGGAAGGACCGACCAGGATCAGAAATTGTCCAGCTTCTATGTCGATATCGATACCTTTGAGGACGTCAGTCGCGCCGTAGGATTTTTTTACATTGTTAATACTGAGTGCATGCATATTTATCTCCTGCTACTCGAAGTTAGCCTTTAACAGCGCCGGCAGTTAGCCCGCGCACGAAGTATTTACCTGCAACCACATAAACCAGTATTGTGGGCAGGGCCGCGATAATCGCCGCCGCCATATCGACGTTGTATTGCTTGACGCCGGTAGAAGTCTTGACCAGGTTGTTCAGGCCGACGGTAAGTGGTTGTTGATCACCCGACGAATACACCACACCGAAGAGGAAGTCATTCCAGATCTGGGTGAACTGCCAGATTATCGAAACGACGACGATGGGTATCGAAATCGGCAGAATAATACGCCAGAATATTTTGAAAAACCCGGCTCCGTCGATCATCGCTGCCTTGACCAGTTCGTCTGGTACGGTGACGTAGTAGTTGCGAAAAAACAGCGTCGTAAACGCCACCCCATAGACGACATGAACCAGTATCAACCCGGGTATGGTCCCGGACAGGCCCAGGATGCCGAGGGTTTGTGCCATCGGCAACAGCACCACCTGGAACGGAATCATGGTACCGATTAATAACATGCCAAAAAACAATTCGCTGCCGCGAAATCGCCACTTGGTCATGACATAACCGTTGAACGCGCCCATCGCGGTTGAAATAAACACCGCAGGTACGGCGATTAACACGGAGTTCAGGAAATAGCCTTTCAGTCCATCGCAGGTGACGCCGGTACAGGCAGTCGACCAGGCGACTCCCCAGGCGTCAAAGGTGATCTCATCGGGAAATGCCAGCAGATTGCCGAGGCGAATTTCGTCGAGCGATTTCATAGAAGTCACGAGCATCACAAATAAGGGTAACAGGTAAAAAAGGCCTGCTAAAATTAGCGTGCCGTAAACCAGGATCCGGCCCACTCGCGCCGCAGGCGTGACTTTCATTACGATAGCACTACTCATGACGATTACCTCTCAGTTCGGAATAAAGATAGGGAACGATAATCGCGACGACTACTCCCAGCATCATCATCGAACTCGCCGCCCCCAGCCCAATTTGCCCGCGGGTAAATGAAAATGTGTACATGAAAGTTGCCGGTAAATCCGAGGAATAGCCCGGCCCGCCACCGGTAAGCGCGATGACGAGGTCGAAACTCTTGATCGCAATATGGGTAAGAATAATCAACGCACTGAAGAAAACCGGTCTCAGGCTCGGGATGATGATGCGCCAGTAGATTCTCGGCAGACTCGCACCGTCGATTTGTGCCGCTTTGATGATGCTGTCATCGACGCCGCGAAGGCCAGCGAGGAAAAGCGCCATGACAAAGCCAGAGGCCTGCCAGACTCCCGCGATGACCACGGTATAAATAGCCATGTCCGGATTTATCAGCCAGTCGAAGGTGAAATTTTCAAAGCCCATATCACGAACTACCTTTTCGAGACCGAGGCCGGGGTTTAATATCCACTTCCAGGCAGTACCGGTGACGATGAAGGACAGCGCCATTGGATAAAGAAAAATGGTGCGGATAAAACCCTCGGCGCGTATTCGCTGGTCAAGCAAGATAGCCAAAAACAGTCCTAGTGCCATGCAAATAATAATAAACAGACCGCCGAAAATGGCCAGGTTTTCAGCGGCTACCCACCAGCGGTCATTGGCGAACAATTTTTCATATTGAATCGTTCCTGCCCAGTCGTACTTGGGTAGCATCCTCGACTTGGTGAAAGACAACCAGGCGTTTAATAAAATATAGCCGTAGATAAAAACCAGCGCCATGACGAAAGTCGGCGCCAAAACCAGTTTTGGTAGCGATGTTTCGATCAGATCGCCAAACTTGCGACGCCCGGCTTCGGGTTCTGTTCTACTCTGAGTAGCTGTTGGCATAGTGTCCTCCAATTATTACCGAAATAAGACCATAAATCGGCAAGCTGATGTTAACCACGTGCTACCAGCTTGCCGACTGGTTAATACCTGGCCGCCTGAACGCCGGAAGCCAGCTTTTTGACAGCATCCTGGGCAGACATATCAGAATTATAAAAATTTGTGACGACGTCGTAGATAGCGCCCTGAATCGCAGCAAAGGTGGACATGCCGTGTGCCATGCTGGGAACCAGCCCTCCATCTTGTGCGCTTGACACAAATGTATCCATCGAAGCATGAGCGCAGCTATCGAACTTACCGCGCGGCATATTCAACCTGGCCGGAATCGAACCCTTGTTCAAGTTGAAAACTTCTTGAAATTCTGGCTCCATGATTGTCGCTGCAAAAGCCTCGCGACCTTCCTTTGTCTTATTACCGCCGTCAAATATTATGAAACTGTCGACATTAAAAGTGAAAGTACCGCTAGTACCCGGAGCGGGCAAACAGATGTAATCTGTGCCGGGGGACTTGCCAGCGGCGGTAAATTCGCCTTTCGCCCAGTCTCCCATAAACTGCATGGCGGCTTTACCGTTGATTACCATAGAGGTCGCCAGGTTCCAGTCGCGGCCCGGTGCATCCTTGTCGGTGTAACTTTTGACTTTTCTTAAGGTTTCGAACGACTTTACCATCGCGTCGCTGCCAAGGGCTTTGGGATCAAGCTCAACAAACGCCTTTCGGTATAATTCGGGGCCCGCTACTCCAAGTACCACAGATTCGAAAATCGTCGCATCCTGCCAGGCCTGCCCACCATGCGCAACCGGGATAAAACCGGCAGCCTTGATCTTGTCTGCGGCAACGAAAAAATCATCCCAGGTAGTAGGGATTGTTGCGCCAGCTTTCTTGAATACTTCAGGATTTGCCCACATCCAGTTTACCCGGTGGACGTTGACCGGCACGGCGACATATGAGCCTTCATACTTCATAACGTCGGCGACAACCCCGGGCAGTAAACTGTCCCACTTGTTCTTTTTTGCGACATTATCAATCGAGGCGAGCACGCCTTCATCACCCCATTCCTGAATGGACGGGCCTTTGATTTGTGCTGCGGTTGGCGGGTTGCCAGCCAGAACGCGTGATTTCAGTACGGTTGCCGCACTTTCACCACCACCGCCGGCCACGGCCATATCTTTCCAGGTATGTCCTTGAGCTTCAAGTAAGCGTTTGAGTTCGGCCACAGAACGGGCTTCACCACCGGATGTCCAGTAATGCAATACCTCTACTTCTCCTGCGACGGCATTTGCACCGCAGCTCATTGCCAGGGCCATACCCAACCCAGCCTGAATAAATTTGCGTATCATATCTCTGTCCTCATGTTATCAATGTGTCAATTGCGCGTTATCGGGGAATATCCCCGGATTATGTTGCCACCGGCATCAATCGCAGGCGGCTAACCTCAGTTAAACTGTTTTACTACGTAACAGCTTAATAATTATTTATATTGCCTCGGCATTGGTGAAACCGAGGTTTGCATAGTCCCGTCCCAGTGCGACCGCTGCACCGCATAAAGTGGGATATTTCGAACGAATCACATAAGTCGGAATTTTTTCGAGATATTGCCCGAGGCGGCCATGATTTTCGAAACGGGTTCGAAATGGAGATTTATGAAAATACTCGCCTAATTGCGGAATAATACCGCCACCAATAAAAATACCCGCCCGGGCACCGAGTGTTAATGCCAGATTACCCGCTACTGTTCCGAGGATGGCGCAAAACATCGCGACAGCCTCTACTGCGGCAGGTGACTTTCCTTCAATTGCCATCGCCGTAATATCCCTCGGTTCCAGTGCTTGAACCCGGAAAGAATGAAATTCAGCGATAGATTGATACAGCAATGATAGTCCTGGGCCGGATACCAGGCGTTCGGCTGATACATGATCATATTTTTTACGGATGATTTCTATGATACCGGCTTCCTGTTTGTCTATAGGGCCGTATGAAACGTGGCCACCTTCTCCTTGCAGTGGCGCCCAATGCTTACCTACCTGAATCACGCCCGAAACACCGAGACCGGTACCGGGTCCGAGTACAGCCATAATTTGGCCCTGGGGCGATTGCTCACCACCGACCTGTTGATAATCATCGTCTGTTAAATGTGGCAACGACAGCGCGAGCGCTGTGTAATCGTTAATGATCCGAAGCGAGGTCAGACCCAGAGACTCTCTTGTTTGTCGAATGGAGGGGGTCCACACATGATTGGTCATGTGCAGTCGGTCACCCGTGACCGGGGTGGCTATCGAGATAACTGCTGTTTTTGGTTGGGGACCGCCTACCTGATTGAGATAAGCTTCTGCTGCATCGGCCAGCGTAGCGTAGTCGGCGCAGGGCAGCGTTTTCGGCTCGTAAGGTAGCGCTTCCGGGCTATCAACGAGTGCAAAACGAGCGTTAGTGCCGCCGATATCAGCAATTAAGCTTGGAGTATCTTTTTTCAAGTTAGTCCGCACGGTCGAAGTCTAAGGTGTAGAGAACTATATATAATTCACTTTGTGAAGTAAAGATAACATTGAAAATATTTTCTCGAGGCCAAAATTTCATCTGGGGATTTG
>CAXMSP010000143.1:0-72447 GCA_964196225.1 uncultured Gammaproteobacteria bacterium
TACGTATAAAATCGATCAGTTGCAGATTCGATGTCCTGCTGGTCGTATCGAAGGCGACCAGCCGAGCCAGAATTTCTTCACTATTCATAACCATTCTCGGTGCAAAGGCCGCACTCAAGGATCTCCCGGGACACCATAGGAGGGCGCGTCTTCCGGATTGTAGGCACGCGTCACGTAGTCGTCGATCTGCGGTTCATAGACTTCCCAGCCTGCGATCATCCTGGTAATTGGATCGTCATCCCAGTCGATACGCAGTTCGGCCAGGGGCCAGGAGGGTCCGCCGCCGATCAGCAGGCCTGCTGAATGCAGCGAACCGGCTTCTCCGCCGGCATCGACCCCGGCCGTCAATGCGCTGAGCAGACGCGAACCGAAGCTGCCGCCGGATTGCTCGAAGGCCTTAACCATCGCTGCCGGAACCGATTCATTGGCCAGCAGGTTGCCGGCCGCGACACAGTGTTTGCCCTCGGCCGAGGCAAAACATCCCAACACGGCATCGCCGGTAAACAATCCCGTCCTGCCGCGACTGTCGATCAGGCCGAGTTGACGATACTTTATGTGAGGTGTGCTTTGTACTAGAGCATCGATCGCGGCACCCACGTCAATTCCGTCATCGAGCAGGGCGAGCATGCGTGGGCCGAGGCGCGGATCGGTAATATTCTGACTCAGAGCAATGCCGATACCCGGTCGCCAATGCAGGCATCGGCTACTGACACTGATACTGGACGACGAAATGGTGGCCCCAAGCTGGCCCGTGGCTTCGTCCCAGGCAGCGATTGATAGTGTCATACTGTTTCCTTAATTCTGCTGGGCCCAGGAAGCGAAGAACCGTTGGCAGTGAGCGGCAAAGGCTTCGATATGCGGATTTTCAACCGCCTGGCCCGGTTCTTGAAGGATAACATGGCCGGCGCTGATGTCATCGTCGATCGGGCACGCTACCAGCACCTGACCGTCGGAATTCGTGAAAAATATTTTACATGGCTGGGAAATCCACTCAAACTGCGAGCATCATAATCCAGGCAACGGTTGAGGCTATGATCAGAACAGGTGAGGAATATCGCGAGTCGATTCGCGACGGACGTGAAGTCTATATCAACGGAAAGGTCGTCCAGAAGGCCGGGACCAACGTCACTGGACATGGCGGATTCCTCGGCACCACGGCTGCAGCGGTCAAGAAGAAGAGTGCCTGAGATGCCAACCCATAAACGCATTCGCATGTTCAATACACGGGATACCTATCCCAACCAGGCGCTCGACAATGATCTGTGTCAGGCAGTGGTTGCCGGCAATACGGTTTACCTGCGCGGGCAGGTCGGTACCGACTTCGATGGAAACCTGGTTGGGCCGGGTGACCCGGGTGTGCAGGCCGAGCAGGCGATGCAGAACGTCAAGCAACTGCTAGAGGAATCTGGCAGCGACCTGAGTCATATTGTAAAAACGACTACTTATATCACCGATCCAAGGTATCGCGAACCGGTCTACCAAGTAGTCGGCAAGTGGCTCAAAGGCGTGTTTCCAATTTCGACCGGAATCGTGGTTGCTGGACTGGGGCAGCCTGAATGGCTGATGGAGATTGATGTTATTGCCGTGATTCCGGAAGATTAAATCACCCAACGTGGTTCACGCATCGGTAACGACGCTTTTCAAGTGAGAAATCGTACAGTTGATAATTGATTGAACGGGGGATATTTATGAAACCGGTAGCCGAAGACGAACGCATAGTCGTCAATATTTACGAAGCGGAGTTCGAGCCGCTAGTCACTGACCGAGGTGAGGACGATGGCAGTGTCTTGCAGCTCGATCGCAGCAAGCCGCTCGGTATCGGGTTTAATGTTTACAAGATGGATCCTGGTTATACCACGATTCCCCATGAACACCGTGGTAATGAAGAGTTTTTAATTATCAGCGGTGATCTAACCGATAACGATGGTACGGTTTACCGCGAGGGTGACCTGGTTTGGTTGAAAGCTGGAACCCAACACTGCTCCTACACTAAAAACGGTTGCATTGTTGTCGAGTATATTGAAGCAGCAGAGTCCTCGATTTAGGCTTCCTTGATCATACGAAAGAGTTCGTCTTTTAAATACAGGCGGACTTTCTTGCGCTCCTCCAGGTATTCATCAGAAGTATTTTCGATCCCGGTTTCGATCCGATGCACCTCGTGATCGACTTCGTGGTATTCGTCGAACAGCCTGGCAAAATGCTGATTAGTCATCTTCAGATTACGGATAGCGTCCTTGTGCTCGGGTAACTCGTGCACCAGGTCATGTTTCTCAGTCAACATGCATTTGTCCCCGATTAACTCTCAATTTTTTCGGCGCAATTGACGCAATGTGCCGTGAAAGGCAGCAGTTCGAGCCTTGCGGTTGGAATGTCTTCACCACATTCTTCGCAGCGGAAATAGGTGCCGTTTTCAATTCGGTGTAAAGCGAACTTGATCATCTCCAGCTCCTGTTCAGAACTGTTACCGAGCGATTCAAGGACCTCGTCATTTTCTCGTTCGCTGGCCTGCTCACTCCAGTCGGCCGTCATACCCTCATGCCGAATGTCCCGGTCGATCGAATTGATACGATGGGCTACTTCCTTTTTTAACGCGATTAATTTCTTCTTGATGCCTTTCTCGTCCAAGGGTATTCGCTCCCAATTTCAGTCCAGGAAAACCTGTAAGTCTAAAAATTTAATTAAAATGGATTCTTAAAGTATCGACAGATTATCGATAATAACCTTGATATGGAACAAGTTAATAGTCGATCTGTGCATGCTGCCGCAATTTTTTATGCGCACGATTCTCGAGATAAAAGACCAGCAAGCCACTGAAAATAATCAAGCCGCTGCCAATAAAGGAAATCCAGTCGGGCCAGTCGCCCCACAGATAAAAGCCTACCATCAGTGCAAAAGGCAGGGAGGTATATTCGAAAGGTGCCACCGCCGCGGCTTCTCCTAAACGATAAGCCTGGGAAATCAGGTAGCCGCCAAACGATACCATGACCCCGCATAACAGGAGCAGTTGCAGTTGGGCCAGGTTGGGCCAACTCCAGGCGCGCAACAGGAAACCGATTGCCTCGCTATCGTAAGTATCGAACCTGCCATCGCCGATAGCCAGGCCGACAATAGAACTGATGACGATGAAAGCGAGCTGGATGTAAAAGGTTAAGGCACTCGCCTTTTCATGCATGCCAAGTTTACGCGTCATCATGGTCATCACGGCATAGGACAGCGCAGCAAGAACTGGCAACAGGCTGATTGAGCGAAAAACTTCGCTACCCGGACGCAGCATTATAATGACACCGACCAGTCCGGCGAAGATGACCAGCCAGCGTGACAGGCCGACCCTTTCTCCAAGTACGGGTTGTGACAATATGCAGATGAAAAGCGGTGCCGTGTAAAACAGCGATACGGTCTCGGCAAGCGGCATTACTGCCAGTCCCAGGAAGAAAAACATATTCGCCAGTACCAGCATCGAACCACGAACAAAGTGCAGCAATGGTCGACGTGTTTTTAAAGTCTTCAGGCCGCCTTCGAGATGAACAAAAACGAAAACCAGGATCATCGCGAAGAAACCGCGGAACAACATAATTTCATGTAGTGGCAGCCCGGCACTCAACCATTTAATTATCGAGTCGCTGACGGTTAGGAATGCCAATGCTGCGGCCAGGCATAAGATGCCCTGGGTATTTCGATTGAGTGTTTTCAGGAAGGTCAAATTTGACCGCTCGAAACTCTCGATTGCCTGGTCAAGGGGTTCATAAACCCTCGTAGCCCTGTAACACGTTCACTGTGTTAATGCCGATTTCCTCGACCGCGTAGCCCCCTTCCATAACGAATAGCGTTGGCAGGCCAAGGCTCGATAGGGTTGTGCCGTAGCGTTTGAAGTCGTCACTGGTCAACTTGAAAAATGAAATTGGATCGTGTTCGAAGGTATCGACACCGAGCGAGATCACCAGCGCATCGGGCGCGTAATTGCTGATCTTCTGGCAGGCGTCATCGAGCGCCGCGCCCCAGGTTCGAAAATTAGTGCCGGGACCGAGCGGGTAGTTGTGATTGAATCCTTCTCCGGCGCCTTGCCCGAGTTCATCGGCATAGCCGAGAAAATGAGGAAAAGCATCCCTGGGATCTCCGTGCAGCGACAGGAACATGACATCGTCCCGATCGTAGAATATCGCCTGGGAACCGTTGCCGTGATGGAAATCAACGTCTAGCAGTGCGACCCGTGACGCCCCCTGATCGATAAAGGCCTGTGCCGCAACCGCGGCATTATTGATGAAACAATAGCCGCCGAACATATCGCCGGCGGCGTGATGCCCGGGCGGACGACACAGCGCAAAGGCTTCCCGGGCGCCATCTCGAATTACGGCCTGTGCCGTCAGCGCGACATTGACGCTGGCGCGTGCGGCTTCCCAGGTACCGTTGGTAATTGCGGTCTCGGCGGCGAGCGCATAGTAGCCAAGCTTGCCTTCGATATGGTCTGGAACACGTTGCTGCATGCCACGGGCCGGCCAGCAGGTTGCGATCGCTTCGCCCTGGTAGCCCTCAGCTGCCCATTCGTCCCAGCAGGTTTCGAGGAAGTGGATAAATCCCGGGTCGTGTATACGCGTGATAGCGTCGATGTCGAATTCGTCGGGAGCAATCACTTCACCGAGGTCAACCTGGTTAACGCGTTGCAGGATATGTTCGGCGCGCACCGGGCACTCGAAAGGCGCTACCAGCTCACCGCCGTAGAGTTCGGTTCTGGCGTCGCGCAGGGCGTGTTTTTCGCTGAATACGGTTAGCATCGCTAGTCTTTGTGGGTGATTCGTGGCTCAAGCTTGCCGTCGAGCGTGGAAATGGTTTGATAAAGATCAGGCCGGCGGTCGCGGTATATGCCCCAGGCATCACGATAGCTGCGAATCATTTCCATATCGAATTCGTGAACCAGCACGCTCTCGCTATGATCGTCGGCCTGTGCAACGATCTCGCCGGTATGATCGGCAATAAACGAATGCCCGTAAAAGGTCAGTTCGCAGGCCGAATCCTGGGTTGCGTGCTCGGTGCCGATACGATTGGAAGCGATCACCGGAACCATGTTGGCAGCGGCGTGGCCCTGCATGGTTCGCTGCCAGTGGCCACTGGAATCGAGCGTGATTGCGGGTGGCGGCTCCGAGCCGATGGCGGTCGGGTAGAGCAACAATTCTGCCCCCATCAGCGCCATGCTACGTGCCGCCTCGGGAAACCATTGATCCCAGCAAACGCCTGCGCCGATCTTGCCATGCCGGGTATCCCAGACCTTGAAGCCGGTATCCCCCGGATTGAAATAGTTCTTTTCCTGGTAACCAGGCCCGTTGGGAATATGCGATTTATGATATACACCAAGAATCTCGCCGCCAGCGTCTACCATCGCTAGTGAGTTGTAGAATGCCCGGTTGGCGCGCTCGAACCAGCTAAAGGGTAATACCACCTTGAGTTCGCTAGCGAGTACCTGGAAGCGTTTCAACGACTGATTCTGTTCCAGTGTTGTGGCCAGCTCGAAATGCCTGGTATCCTGTTCGATACAAAAGTAGGGTGTCTCGAATAATTCCTGGATCAGAATGACCTGGGCACCCCCGGCGGCCGCTTCCCGAATCAATTTTTCGGCGCGTTCCAGGTTGGCAGGAAGATCCCAGCTGCAGGCCATCTGCGTGGCCGCGACACGTAGCATCGACATCGCAGTAACTCCAAAAATGTGTTGTAGAACCCAGGATTCTTATCGATTTTCGAGAGCTTGGCTAGCTTTAAAATAACGGATCACGCACAATTCGAGGACTATTGATGCGATAAAGTTGAATGACTGAATATCTGCCGCAAGATACCAACGAAAACTCTCTATGGGGTGAAACCTCGGTTGCCGGCCCCGAAAGTGAATCGTTAAGCGAATCAATGCAGGCCGACGTGCTCGTTGTCGGTGGTGGCTATACCGGGTTATCCGCTGCTCTGCACCTTGCCGAAATGGGCGTTTCGGTAGTCTTGCTCGAGGCAAAGCACATTGGCTTCGGTGGGTCGGGCCGCAATGCCGGGCTGGTTAATGCCGGCATCTGGAAAACCCCCAATGACGTGCAAAATCTGATCGGGCCGGATAAGGCCAGGCGTTTCAATCTGGCGTTGCGCGATTCACCCGCGCTGGTGTTCGACCTGGTTGAGCGCTTTAACATGCAGTGCCAGGCCGAGCGCTGCGGCACTGTCCATATTGCCCACAAGGCCGGTGCCATGGCTTATCTTGAAGACCGCTGTCAGCAACTGCTAGATCTGGGCGCCGCGGTGCAATTGATCGATGGCAATCAGGCTCATGCCATTTCAGGATCGCCGGTCTACCGCCATGGTGGAATTCTCGACCCGGACGCGGGCACGATCCATCCGCTGAGCTATGCGCGCTCGCTCGCAAATGCAGCGATCGACGAGGGTGTGCGCTTGTTCCAGCAATCCGGAATCGAAAGCCTGACTCGACATAATGATCGCTGGCTGGCGAAAACCGAGAACGGTGAAGTTTCTGCCGAGCAGGTGATCGTTGCAATCAACGCCTACGCGGATGGCAAAAGTACCAAGGTTCGCGAGTCGATCCTGCCGGTGTTTATTTTCCATTGCGCGACACCACCGTTACCCGCAGATATCGCGGCGTCAATTATTCCGCAACGACACGGGCTGTGGGATACGGATAGCTTGCTGACGTCGTCGCGGGTTGACGCTGAAGGCCGCCTGGTGATGAGTAGCCCCGGCCGCCTGCATGGCTTTCAGCGCCGGACACGGGAGAAATGGATGATGCGCAAGCGCAATCGCCTTTATCCGCAACTGAAAGGAACTCCCTGGGCTTACCAGTGGAGTGGGCAGATCGGAGTGACCTCGACAAAAATCCTGCGGGTTCAGCTATTGGCCCCCGGCCTGTTTGCACCTGCTGGATATAATGGGCGGGGTATCGGTGTGGGCACGGTCATGGGTAAACAGCTTGCCGACACCATCGCCAGTGGCAACCGCGATGATTTTCCATTTCCGATCGAGGCTCTCCATCGTGAAAAATGGTCGAAGATGCGCGCGGCTTACTACGATTATGGAACCCTGGCGCTGGAGTTTATGGACAGTCGCGGGTAAAACCCGATGCCAGGCTTTAAATAGTCCAGGGTAGCAGGCATATTGGCTGGAATTATCCGATAGTCCGGATAAAATGCGATCACGTTAAACAGGCGAACGAACCCATGGCACAATCGAAACGAGTAACCTTTGACTGGCAGGATCCGATGTTCCTCGAGCAGCAGTTGAGCGAGGAGGAACGCATGATTCGCGATGCTGCACGTGAATACTGCCAGGATGGACTGATGTCACGCGTGAAAATGGCAAATCGCGACGAAGTGTTTCACCGTGAAATCATGAACGAGTTTGGCGAACTGGGTTTGCTCGGTGCGACAATTCCCGAGGACTACGGCTGTGCTGGCGTTAACTATGTGTCCTATGGACTGGTGGCGCGCGAAGTCGAACGCGTCGATAGCGGTTACCGCTCTGCAATGAGTGTGCAGTCATCGTTGGTAATGCACCCGATATATGCTTACGGCGACGAAGCACAGCGCCAAAAATACCTGCCACGCCTGGCCACGGGTGAATGGGTTGGTTGTTTTGGATTAACCGAACCTGACGCGGGTTCTGATCCCGCCAGCATGAAGACAACCGCCACCGCGGTGGATGGTGGCTACCAGCTCAAAGGCGCAAAAATGTGGATCACCAATTCCCCGATCGCCGATGTCGCCGTGGTCTGGGCCAAGCTCGATGGAGTCATCCGAGGCTTCATCCTGGAGCGCGGTATGGAAGGTTTTTCGACCCCTAAAATCGAAGGCAAGTTTTCGCTGCGCGCTTCATCCACCGGTGAAATCGTGATGCAGAACGTGTTTGTTCCCGAGGAAAACCTGTTGCCAAATGTCGAGGGTTTGAAGGGGCCGTTTGGCTGCCTGACCCGGGCACGCTTCGGCATCGCCTGGGGCACGATGGGAGCCGCTGAATTTTGCTGGCACGCTTCACGTCAATACACTCTCGATCGTAGTCAGTTTGGGCGTCCGCTAGCAGCGACCCAGTTGATACAAAAGAAGCTCGCCGATATGCAAACGGAAATTGCGCTTGGCTTGCAGGGTTGTCTGCAAATGGGGCGCCTTATGGATGCCGATAGTTGCCCGGTGGAACTGGTTTCCCTGATGAAACGCAACAATTGCGGCAAGGCGCTCGATATCGCGCGCGTTGCCCGTGACATGCATGGCGGTAATGGCGTTTCCGACGAATACCACGTGATTCGGCACGTGATGAACCTTGAGGCCGTTAATACCTATGAAGGTACGCATGATGTTCATGCACTGATCCTGGGACGCGCACAAACCGGAATCCAGGCCTTTTCCTAAATGGCAGGACCTCTAAAGGGCTTCCGGATTCTCGACCTGAGTCGCATATTGGCAGGTCCCTGGGCCAGCCAGATGCTGGCGGATCTCGGTGCCGAGATCATCAAGATCGAACGTCCCGGCAGTGGTGACGACACTCGTGGTTGGGGTCCTCCCTATATGCCTGATCGAGATGGAGAAGCCACCTCCGAGGCTGCCTATTTTCATGGTACCAACCGCGGCAAGCAGTCAGTTTGCATCGATATCTCACAACCCGATGGTCAGGCGTTGATCCGGGATCTGGCCAAAGACTGCGATGTATTGATTGAAAACTTCAAGGTTGGAGGATTGAAAAAATACAACCTGGATTATCCAGCTCTGAAGCGCATTAATCCCGGGCTGGTTTACTGTTCGATCACCGGCTTTGGACAAACCGGGCCTTACGCCGACCGTGCCGGCTACGATTTTATGATCCAGGCGATGGGCGGCATGATGAGCGTCACCGGGGAAGCTGATGGATTGCCAATGAAAATAGGTGTCGCGCTGGCCGATGTGCTGACCGGTCTCTATGCGGCCAATGCTATCCAGGCGGCATTGATTCATCAGCAAAAAACCGGCGAGGGTCAATATATCGACATGGCCCTGCTAGACGTACAGGTGGCAACACTGGCGAACCAGGCTATGAACTACCTTGCTACGGGCAACAGCCCCGGCAGGTTGGGTAACGCCCATCCAAATATTGTTCCCTACCAGGCATTCCAGACTGCCGATGGTTACATCATTCTTGCGATTGGCAACGATGCTCAATTTGAAAGATTTTGTGACCTGGCCAATTGCAGCGAATTAGTTGCCGATGAGCGTTTTCGCAGCAACAGCAACCGTGTCAAATACCGTGAAACTCTGGTGCCCCAGGTAGCTCAAATTATGTTGCAAAAATCGAGCGCGGAGTGGCTCGATGCATTGAATGAGCGCGGTATTCCCTGCGGACCGATTAACAGCGTCGAACAGGTATTTGCCGATCCGCAGGTGCAGCACCGTGGGATGCAGCTTGAACTCGACCACCCTGTTGCGGGTAAGGTTGCCAGTGTTGCCAATCCGATCAAACTGTCAGATACCCCGGTCGAGTACCAACAGGCGCCACCGATGCTGGGAGAGCACACCAACACCGTGTTATCTTCACTGCTTGGATTGAGCGATCAGGACCTTGATCTGTTGAGATCCAGGGGTGTTATCGCTTGAGGGGCCAGGTATCGCTGAGACGATAACCACCAGGCCACGGATCGTCGGGATCGAGCATGATCTGGTGAGTGCCGGTGATCCAGGCGCGCCCCCGGATCGATGGAATAATCGCAACCTTATCGCCGACACGAGTTTCCCCGACGATGCTGCAATCGAAGCGGGAATCGATGATCGATCTACCGATTAAGCGGTCTCCCGTTTTCATTAATCCTTTTGCATGCAATACTGCCATGCGCGCCGAACATCCGGTGCCGGTGGGTGACCGATCCAGTTTGCCGGGGTCGATCGCGACGGTATTCTTGCTGACTTTGGCCCCATTAACTTCGCTTATTGGTAGCGTGAACTCGCAAAAGGATATATGCGCCCAGTCGGGGTTAGTCGGGTGGCCAAAGCCGAGCTGCTCGTTAGCCGCTGCCGATATTCTAACTCCCAGCTGGGCCAGGTCGCTGGCCTCATCGGGCTTGATTTCGAAGCCAAGCACGGTCGCATCGACCAGTACGAAGCTGTCTCCGCCATATGCAGTGTCCACGGTTAAAGTTCCGACACCTTCGACTTCCAGGCTTGCATCAAGTTGATCGGCAAACGAGGGCAGGTTATGAATCTCGACACTTTGGGTCTTGCCGTTTTCGCAATAAGCTTTTACCGGGACCAGGCCGCCGGGTGCTTCGAGGATGAATTCAGTAACCGGTTCCTGCATCTCGATCAATCCGCTGTCGAGTAATACCGTGGAAACACAAATCGAATTAGAACCCGACATTGGCGGGGTGTGTTCTGGCTCCATGATGATGAATCCAAACTGTGCTTCGGGTTGCTTGGCCGGAACCAGCAGGTTGATATGTTTGAATACTCCCCCGCGGGGTTCGTTGAGCACCAGATTTCTTAAACTCTGGTCCTCGTCAATCCAGCGTGACTGTTGCCACAACGTATCTCCCGGAGGAGGGCTGACTCCGCCAACGATTACGTTACCGACTTCACCCTCGGCATGGCAGGAAACCATGTGGATAATATTCTTGCTTCTCATGGTTTCCTGAAATGCAAATAGAAATGTATGAGCCAGGCGATCAGAAATACGAAATACAAAGCCAGAGCCCAACCAATGCTGGGATGCAGGCGCGGTTGCTGATCAAAGTTCGCCAGGATAGCGAGTTGAATGGCATATATCGCCAGGGATAAATGCACGACACCCATAATCATCATTTGGCGCCGGAAAAATAGCTTGGTTTCTTCAATGCGTTCGGGCGCAAGCCAGTGCTCGCGGTGCGGAATTTTCATCCCGAAACTGGCGCGCTTCTCTGACCAGCTCGGAATGAAAATGAAAATGCCGATCAGCATCAACAATATTGCTGCGTATAATCCAAAAAACCCATTTTTACTTGACCAGGCATTGGGCGCACCCAGTCCGTCGAAATGCGACGCGACTACCTCCGGCATCTGCGGGTAGTAGTAAATGATTTGTACTATTGCCAACGCAATCAGCGCCAGGAATGATCGCTTTAACCAGATCATGGTGCAGAGAAAGCAGCGAAAGAAATAAACTCTAAATGAGCAGCAGTGCCGTGTCTAGTGACTTCAATACGGCCAACACTGGTTGACTGACATAAAAAACCCCGCGCGATGGCTGGGTTAACAAGAGTTGCTAATTCAGTTTATTGATACTCGAAAGAATTGCTGGCCAGCAGGGTACGATCATCATCAAGTACGTTGACGGTCCAGGTACCTGTCCACGAGGGTATCAAGGTCTTGCTGGTCCAGACGCGCCAGCGGGAGTCCTTTACCTCGAAGGTTTTTTCAAACATGACCTGGTCATTGTGGGTCCACTGGTGGGTCACGTTGTGGCCGGACAGGTCGTTTAATTCGGTGAAAAACGAGATCGCTGTATAAGAACTGCTGTCGATGCTATCGACCATGAGAACCGGCTCGCGGTTATCGACGCCAGTGGTGAACATTGCGCGGCTCACTTCTCCCGCAATGCTGTTGCTGGCAAAGCCCATGGACGTGAGCAGTATCAGTGATTTGATTGTAAGACGCATGGAGGTCTCCTTAGAATGTGTTTGTCCTGACTATAGCAACAAAATTGAGGATTTGCAGAGTCAAAAAACCCTGTATCGGCGCTTCACCGGGGCTCCTCGATGCGGTGCCTGCGCAGCAATTTGATCATCGCGCTGGAACTTAACGATAGTGTACGATTCCTGCGGGTCACGATGCCCAGCGGGCGATGTACGTTGAGTCCTTTCAAACCATGACAGACGAGGCTGTCGTCGATCATGTTCTGCGGCAGGATACTCCAGCCCAGGTTGGCCGAAACCATGACCTTGATCGTTTCCAGATAATTGGTTTCAAGTACGATTTTGAGTTGGCCCTGGTTGCCGGTGAACAGGTTATTGATAATTTTGCGGGTAAAGGTTCCAGTCGACGGTAAAATCGCGGCGTGATCCAGTAGATCCGCGGGATCGATATCTTGCTGTCCTGCGAGGCTGTGGTCGGCTGCCATGGCGACAACCATTCGATCTATCCATATCGGTTCGCAATCGAGTTTATCGTCGGCGATTTCCGGTAGCGTCACTATTGCGAGTTCAAGCTCATGATTGGCGATTGCGATACAGGCGTCTTCCGAGTCCATGAAATGCAGATCCAGGTCAACCTGCGGGTAACGGATTTTAAAGTCCCGCAGTGTCTGTGGCAGGCGGTGCAGACCGATATGATGACTGGTGGCGAAGCTGAGGCTACCCGACGGCGTGCCCTGTTGCTGGCTCAGGCTTGATCGATAGGTTTTCAGTTCCTGTAAAATACGTTCGGCATGAGGTTTAAAAGCCTTTCCGTTGGGTGTCAGGATGCTACGTTTGCCGATCCGATCGAACAATTCAGCGTTCATGTTGATTTCCAACTGCTGTATGCGTTTACTGACCGCGGGTTGGGTGATATGCAGTTTATCGGCCGCGAGTGAAAAGGATTCGAGTTCGGCCACCGCGAGGAAGGCATTTATTTGATTTATTTGCATATGTATTCCTAAATAGAATCAAAATAATGAAAATTATGAATTAGTGTTATTGTAGGTGGGAGCGTAAAATCGGACAAGTTTTTTACGGGTAGACGAAAAATGGCTGGAAAAACCCTTTACGACAAGATTTGGGAATTGCACGAGGTACCTCGGGACGATGGCGGTACCGCGCTGCTTTACATTGATCGGCACCTGGTGCACGAGGTAACTTCACCGCAGGCCTTCGAAGGCCTCGAAATCGCACAGCGGTCGTTATGGCGCAAGCGCTCTATTCTGGCAGTGCCTGATCACAATGTGCCCACCATCGGGCTTGAACTGGGTATTACCGACCCGGTAGCGCGACTGCAGGTTGATACGCTCAATCAAAACTGTGACAAGTACGGGCTTACCGAGTTCAAGATGGGAGATGTGCGCCAGGGTATCGTGCATGTTATCGGTCCGGAGCAGGGGGCAACCTTGCCGGGCATGACCGTCGTATGCGGTGATTCGCATACCTCAACCCACGGCGCTTTCGCCGCACTCGCATTTGGCATCGGCACCTCCGAGGTCGAGCACGTCATGGCAACGCAGTGCCTGATCCAGAAAAAATCTAAAAATATGCGTGTAACGGTCGAGGGAAAGGTGGCTGAAGGCATTACCGCGAAGGATATCGTACTGCATATCATCGGTGAAATTGGCACCGCCGGCGGCACTGGCTGCACCATCGAGTTTGCCGGTGACGCGATCACTAATCTTTCCATGGAAGGTCGCATGACGGTATGCAATATGACGATCGAAGCCGGTGCCCGCGCCGGGTTGATCGCCTGTGATCAGACTACGCTGGATTATGTCCGGGGACGTCCATTTGCACCTCAGGAAGAAACCTGGGAAAAGGCTGTCGCCTGCTGGGCTGATTTACATTCCGACCCGGAGGCTGTTTTCGATCGGGACGTGATAATTGAAGCCCGTGATATTGCGCCTCAGGTCACCTGGGGTACTTCGCCGGAAATGGTTTGCGCCGTTCACCAGAACATCCCCGATCCGGCCCGGGAACCGGATCCGATCAAAGCCGGGGGAATGCAGACCGCCCTCGATTACATGGGGCTGAAAGCGAATACGCCGTTGGATCAGGTTTTCGTTGACAAGATCTTTATCGGTTCATGCACCAATTCACGGATCGAAGATTTACGCGCTGCGGCCACTGTAGTCAAAGGTCGCAAGGTGGCCGATACCGTTAAGCTGGCTATGGTCGTACCCGGTTCGGGACTGATCAAGCAGCAGGCTGAAGACGAAGGGCTTGACCGGATATTTGTCGAGGCTGGATTCGAATGGCGCGAACCGGGATGTTCAATGTGTCTTGGTATGAATGCCGATCAACTTGAGCCAGGTGAACGTTGCGCTTCAACCTCGAATCGGAACTTCGAGGGGCGCCAGGGGCAGGGTGGACGTACTCACCTGGTATCGCCCGCGATGGCCGCCGCAGCGGCGGTGAAAGGCCATTTTATCGATGTACGAGAGTTATAGGAGGCGTTATGGACAAGTTTGAAATGTTTACCGGCATCGTCGCCGGGTTCGACCGACCCAACATCGATACCGACGCGATTATCCCGAAGCAATATCTGAAATCAATCAAGCGCACGGGTTTCGGCGTTAATTTGTTTGATGACTGGCGCTACCTCGATCCCGGGGAGCCCGGCCAGGATCACTCCGAGCGCCGTGTCAATCCTGATTTTGTGCTCAATAGAAATCCTTTCAGACATGCGCAGATACTATTGGCACGCGAAAATTTTGCCTGTGGTTCTTCGCGGGAGCACGCTGTCTGGGCGCTGATGGATTTTGGTTTCAAAGTTGTCATTGCGTCAAGCTTTGCCGATATCTTTTACAACAATTCCTTTAAGAACGGCCTCCTGCCAATCGCACTGGGAAGCGAACCGGTGGACCAATTGTTTAATGAACTAGAAAGTCACGAAGATTACCAGCTGAGTATCGATCTTGAGCATCAGGTAGTCCGCAACGCAAATGGAAATGAATTTGGGTTTGAAATCGACCAGTTTCGCAAGTATTGCTTGCTGAACGGACTCGACGATATTGGACTGACAATGCAACACGCCGAAACAATCAAGGCGTTCGAGCAGCAGTATTACGAAAAGATGCCCTGGTTAAAGTAGGAACCCATTTAATGACTAACAAAATAGCGGTACTGGCGGGCGACGGCATAGGTCCTGAAATTGTTGCCGAGGCCGTCAAGATTATTCACTGTTTGCAACAGGACTTCGGGTTTAACGCAGAGCTGAAAACTGCGGCCATCGGGGGTGCCGGTTATGACCAGTCAGGCAAGCCATTACCAGACGAAACCCTTGCGGTATGTGAGCAGGCGGATGCGGTCCTGTTTGGCGCCATTGGTGGCCCTCAATATGATGACCTCGAGCGCGAGTTACGCCCGGAGAAAGGTTTACTTAACCTGCGCTCGTCCCTTTCACTGTTTTCTAACCTGCGCCCGGCGATACTCTATCCCCAGCTCGCAGATGCTTCCAGCCTGAAGCCAGACCTGGTTGCTGGGCTCGATATCATGATTGTGCGCGAACTTACCGGTGGTATTTATTTTGGACAGCCTCGCGGGATACGAGAACTCGAAAATGGCGAGCGCCAGGGTTTCAATACGCTGGTTTACGCTGAACACGAAATCGAGCGTATTGCACGTTCGGCATTTGATATTGCTATGCTGCGTGGTCGAAAACTGTGTTCAGTCGACAAGGCCAACGTGCTCGAAGTATCTGAACTCTGGCGCGAAGTTTTAAACCAGGTGGCCGTTGAATACCCCGAAATTGAATTGAGTCATATGTATGTTGATAATGCTTCGATGCAACTGGTGCGGGCTCCCAAGCAATTTGACGTTATCGTTACCACCAACCTGTTTGGCGATATCTTGTCGGATACGGCTGCGATGTTGACGGGGTCGATAGGCATGCTGCCGTCGGCTTCACTCGATGAAAATGGCAAGGGTCTGTATGAACCGGTCCATGGCTCTGCGCCGGATATCGCCGGCAAGGGATTGGCGAACCCGTTGGCGACCATTCTTTCAGTGGCGATGATGCTGCGTTACAGCCTGCAGCAATCGAACCTCGCGGACCGAATCGAAACCGCCGTGGGTAATGTTCTGGACCAGGGCTTACGTACTGCCGATATTGCCGGGGCTGCACAAAGTGCGAGCACTTCGGAGATGGGCGATGCAGTGGTGACAGCGCTGCGTGCGCTTGCCCGATAATGGTTCAATGGAGAAGGTAATGAGAAGAGTAGGATTTGTCGGCTGGCGTGGCATGGTTGGTTCGGTGCTGATGCAGCGCATGCTCGCCGAGCAGGATTTTGAGTGGATCGACGAACCGTTGTTTTTTACAACGTCGCAAACCGGTCAGGCCGGGCCCGATATCGGCAGGGATATTCCACCGTTACAGGATGCGACTGATATCGAGCAGCTGAAATCAATGGACGCAATCGTCACCTGTCAGGGTGGTGATTATACAAAGCAGGTGCACGCGGATCTTCGTCGCAGTGGTTGGCAGGGTTACTGGATTGACGCCGCCTCGGCATTGCGTATGGAAGAGCACAGCATAATCATTCTTGATCCGGTTAATCGCAGCGTCATCGACACTGCGCTTGCCGCGGATTGCCGGGATTTTATCGGTGGCAATTGCACGGTAAGCCTGATGATGATGGCCATGGGTGGATTACTCGAACATGACCTGGTCGACTGGATCAGCGTCATGACTTACCAGGCCGCCTCGGGTGGAGGCGCCCGTCACATGCGCGAGCTTTTGGCCGGAATGGGTAGCCTTCATCAGAGCGTGGCCGATTTGCTTGACGATCCCGCATCGGCGATTCTTGAAATCGATAACCGCGTAACCGGGCAATTGCGCTCGAGCAGTTATCCATGCGAGGAGTTCGGAGTACCCCTGGCCGGCAGTCTTATCCCCTGGATCGACGCGCAACTTGACAATGGTCAGAGCCGGGAAGAATGGAAGGCCGGTGCTGAAGCCAATAAGATTCTGGGTCGAGGTACGGACATGATTCCTATCGATGGATTGTGCGTCCGCGTTGGAGCGATGCGATGCCATTCGCAGGCGCTAACCGTCAAGCTCAAGCAGAACCTGCCGTTGGATGAAATTCACCAGATACTTGCGGCGTCGAACGACTGGGTTAAAGTTCTGGCGAATGACCGGCAGGTTTCTATGGAAGAACTATCCCCGGCCGCAGTGACCGGCAGACTGGAGGTACCGGTAGGAAGATTGCGCAAGCTGAGCATGGGTGACGAATACCTGGCTGCCTTCACCGTCGGCGATCAATTACTGTGGGGTGCCGCTGAACCATTACGGCGTATGTTGAAAATTTTACGGGAGCGCTAGCATGGAGCATCGCATCGCGTTATCACATGCCAGCGGAGTCGCAGCCGAGGCCATCCTCGAGAAATTACCCGAAGCCGGTATTACAAAGGATTCGTTGATTTTACTGGACCATGAGTCGAACCTTGGCAAGCGCCTGCCATTTGCCGGCGGTAATCTAAGCCTGCAGGATCAACGCAGATTCGATCTGTCGAGCTGTGCCCTGTTGTTAATGCCGGAAGCTGATGCCGAACTGGAGTCAGCGGCTCTACATCATGGGTGCCTGCTGGTCAGCCATACAGTAGACCCTGACACCCCGCCGATTTTTATTGCGGATGCAACTGCAGCGCCCGACATTTCATATACCCAGACGAGTTTGCGCCTGACGGGGCCCGAGCTTTCCTGCCTGCTGCCAGCTTTGCTCGAACTCAATCGATTGTGTCCGATCGAGCAACTGAATGTGACGCTGTTACGAAGCGCCGAATTTCATGGCAAAGCGGGGGTGGACGAACTGGCTTCTCAAACCATTAACCTGTTGAGCTCGCGGGCGGCCGACTCCAGCGTCTTTGAGCAGCAAATTGCCTTTAACCTGTTGCCCGATATTGTTGATCCCCTGATCGAGGCGGATATAAGGCAAATTATGGGAAATAGTTCATATAACATGGCGCTACAATCCGTTAATGTGCCCATATTTCATGGTCTTGTCGCAGCGCTGCAGCTTCGCTTCGAATCCAGCGTCAGTATTGACGACTGTCAGGGTCGTCTGGGAGGCCTTGACAAGGTGATTGTTAAAAAAGGCCCTGCTAGCCCAATTACCGATTGTAATCAATCATTTAGCTGTGTTATAAGCGGCCTGGAACAGCCACTTAATCAACTCTCAAGCCTGCAATTCTGGATGATTTCTGACCCCATGAGATACGGATTGGCTAATAATTACGTGAATGTTACAGACTTTTTGCTAAAATCTTTTTTGTAATCTATAGTTACATCTGCTTGTGAAAGTGTTTTCTTTAAAGTAAATTCTCTAACTGCAATCATAGGTGCATGGATTTAGGCACTTTTATATAAGAATTCAGGTTGGGAAGCTGGGAGACTAAACGTGCGTAATCTGGGACTAATTGTAGCATTTTGGTTGGCAACTATGTTGCCGACGAGCAGTCTTGCCTTGGGCCTTGGCGAGATCGAAGTCAATTCCTTCCTGAATCAACCGCTTAATGCTGAAATCGAGGTTATTTCCGCACGCCCCGGGGAGATTGATGACCTGCTCGTAAGTCTTGCATCGAGCGAAGCTTTTACACGTGCCGGGTTGTCACGCCCACGCCATCTTTCCAACCTCAGGTTCTCGGTGAAGAAAAATGAGGAAGGTGATGAAGCCGTAATAATTGTCTCAACCAAGTCGGCGATCAAAGAGCCGTTCCTGAATTTTCTGATTGAAGCCGACTGGTCGAAAGGTCGGGTATTGCGTGAATTTACGATACTTTTAGACCCGCCATTTTACGCGAATCAACCCGCGCCGGCTGAAACGATCGCAGAGCCAGTTGAACAACCGGCAAGCGAAGAAGCCAGTGTTGAAGAGGCCAGTGTTAGTGAAATCGTAGAACAATCGGGTGTAACAACCTCAGTCGATACCAGTGAGCCCGCCGAATCAAGTGAAAGCATAATCGAGCCTATTGCGTTGTCGGAAGATACCTCCTCTCCGGCCGTGCCCGAGCCTG
This sequence comes from uncultured Gammaproteobacteria bacterium, assembly GCA_964196225.1. Taxonomy (GTDB): domain Bacteria; phylum Pseudomonadota; class Gammaproteobacteria. Next base: position 18,665 of record CAXMSP010000143.1, read on the forward strand.
AACCTGTTAGTGAGGAGTATGTATCCGACGAAACCAGAAGCGTCACCCAGGGTGACGTTTCGATCGTTAAGGGAGATACACTGTGGAGTATCGCATCTCGCTACAAGGATGACGATCATAGTATGTCGCAGGTAATGCTGGCGTTTCAGCGCGCTAATCCGAACGCCTTTAACGACGGCAACATAAATAACATGAAGGTTGGTGCAGTGCTGCGTGTTCCCGGCGCTGAAGAACTTGATGCGATTGGAAAGCAGGAGTCGTACGCTGAAGTACTGGTGCAAAATGGACTCTGGGACGAGTACGTTGCCCGCGTAACCGGAGTGTCACCTGCGGTTGCAAGCGAAGATGGCGGCTCAGAAGCGGTTGCCCAGGACGGTGATGCCGAAGCTGCCAGTGGTGAACTCAGCCTGTTGTTGCCGGCAGAAGGTGAGAGTGAGTCGACTGGTACAGGTGATACTGGCGATGTCGGTACCTTACGTACAAAACTGGCTCTAGCCGAAGAAGAACTTGAAGCATCCCGGATCGAAAACCAGGAACTTGAATCTCGCATTTCCGAACTTCAGGCCAGACTCTCCAAGCTTGAAGAACTGCAGAAAATGGTCGAGATCGAAGACGACAGTCTCGCTCAGTTACAGGCCGACCAGGCGCAGCAATCAGAACTAGCTGAAGATATGGTTGAGCTAGTCGAGGAACAGGCAGCTACAGAAACGGTAACCGAAGCGATCGAGGCCGACGAGGAAGCATTGCTTGAAGAATTGCTCGCCGAGGAGGCTGAAGCCCAGGCACAAGAGCAGACCGTTCTTGATGAAGCTGTCACCGAGCAAGCGGCAACTGACGAAACGATGACAGACGATGGTATGTCTGACGATAGCATGTCTGAAGATACCGTAACCGAGGAGACCGGGACCGATGGAGTGGCCGTACAAGATGCGGAAACTGATGAAGTGGCTCCGCCACCAGCTCCGGTAATCGTGACTGAACCGGCTACCCGGAAACCTTCAATTTTTGATGGCCTGTTACCGCCGGCAGTAGTCGACATGATTCCGTCGATGGACAGTATTATCGGTGATCCGATCATTCTTGCCGCGGTTGGAGGTGTGATCTTACTACTGCTTATCCTGATATTTCTTAAACGCAGGAAAGGATCATCTGACGAGGAGTCAGCGATAATCGCCGGTGTCGAAGAAGACTTGTTTGCTGGAGATGATGAGGACGAATTAACCCCGATTCACCTCGCGGATGGCGCTGAAGCGGAAGAAACCGATATCCGTGACCCGTCTGCAGAAGATATGGTTCAGGAGCAACCGGTCGAAGAGCCCGTTGCCGAGGTTGCAGCCGAACCCCAGGAAGATGTTGAACCTACCGCGGTGATTGAAGCGGTTGATGTGCCTGAAGCAGGGGTGGAAGCTTCCGCAGCATCTACCGCCGAGCAGGATGATGTATTGAACGAGGTGGATGTATACCTGGCTTACGGGCTTTATGATAATGCCGAAGAACTGTTAAGCAACAGTATAACCGAACACCCTGAGCGCGCGGACTATCGCTCCAAGCTGCTTGACACTTATTTTGCGACTAAAAATTCAGAGGGCTTCATCAAGGAAGCTGAAAATCTCAAATCTATGGGCGATTCAGCAGCTGGTTACTGGAATCGGGTCCAGATTATGGGCTACGAGCTCGCACCCGATAATGCATTGTTTTCAGACGCCAAGGATAGCGATCTGAGCGCTGCCGATCTCGAGATTTCCAAACCCCAGGAAGCGGATTTTGATCTGGGCTCGGCTGATGACGATACGACTAATTTTTCGACTACCGACTTTAATCTTGGTGAAGACGACACCGGTGGTGATTTTAGCGATACCGAGTCGATGGGTGAAGCGGGGCAGATTGCCTCCACACAGGTAATTCCAAAGCTTGATGAGTTACCTGATTTCGATGATGAGAACGATACAAATTTACGAGCTGAGCCCGAGGCCGAGGTTGGCCTGGAACTCCCTGATGACGTGGGTGAGGAACTCGAATTTTCAATGGATGATGGAGCAGGAAAGGAACCTGCTGAGCCCGCAGCAGCAGAAGCTGCCGATCCGGGTGACATGGCCATGGAGTTTGATATCGGCGGGGATGAAGCCGCGGCAGATGATATATCTGAAGTCGATTTTGGAACCGAATTTGAAGAAGCTATCGAACAGGCTGATGAGCTGGATCTTGATGAATCCGCGTCTGCTGAAGTCGAAGTCGACGATGATGCGGTCGAGCTTGACGCCGCGTCTTTAGACGAGGAGGGCCATACCGAAACGGCAATTATCACGCCGAATTACCAAGATACCGAGGTTGTCCCAGATTTAAAAAGCAGTGCGGACGAGAAGGATGATGAAGCCATCGATCTTGGTATGGATGATACCGGGATGATCCATCTCGATGAAACTTCCTTCGAAACAGCTGAGCTGAATCTTGAAACCGCGGAGGTGAGTCTTGAAACCGTGGAGCTGAATATTGATACCGGCGAACTGGATCTGTCCGACGACGAGGAAGGCGACGAGGAAGGCGATGATGACGAGGATATTTCGATCATCGACTTCGGCGGAGAGGATTTCGTTGAACCTACCGATATCATTGAATCAATAGATGAAGCTGACGACTCGGCCATAATGGACGTTGATATCGATGAAGATGACGACGTTAAAACGGGAACTTTTGCGCCGGGTGACTTCGAAGAGCCGACCGCAGCCGTTGATTCTTTAGATGATATTGACGACTTGATGTTGCCAGATGATGTTGACGAAGTGTCGACAAAACTTGATCTTGCCCGTGCATTTATCGATATGGGTGACAACGAAGGTGCTCGTGGCAGTCTTGAAGAGGTAATTGCCGAGGGCAATAAAGATCAGAAAGCAGAGGCGAAATCGCTGCTTGACCAGATTTAATCTAAAAACAAGTAAACTTCTCAGTATCCAGTTACAGGGCCTGCCGTAAAAACGGCAGGCTTTTTTTTGTGCTTCTATCGTGGAGTCAGCAGGGCTAAAAGTTAAAAAATGCAGGTCGGTTTTTGCTCGAACAGTGAGATTTTCGCGCTGTACCCTTGGTCTTTCCCGCTTGGTTGGCAAATCCAGTAATCCAGGCTGGTCACAGTTAGTGCCATAGATCTGGATCAAAGATATGATTAGGGCCTCACAAGTGATTTTGGATTAGCAAGTGAAATACGCGCTCGGTGTCGAGTATTCAGGAACAGCTTATTGCGGTTGGCAGCGCCAGACGCATTGCGAGTCGGTGCAGCAGCATCTCGAAGCTGCGCTCGGATTCGTCGCGGACCACCCGGTTGAACTGGTGTGTGCTGGACGCACCGACAGCGGTGTTCATGCAATTGAGCAGGTAGCTCATTTTAATGCCAAGGTGGAGCGTAACGAGCGCGCATGGGTGTTAGGCGCAAATTGTCGTTTGCCACGCGATATACGGATAAAATGGGTGTTGCCCGTAGCGGATGATTTTCATGCCCGATACAGTGCAAGATCTCGTGCTTACCGCTATATCATCTTTAATTCCGACGTGCCGGGCGCAATCTTCCATGATCGCACCAGTTGGGAGTTTCGCCCGCTAGACCACGTTTTAATGCATGACTGCGCGCAGATTATTCTTGGAGAACACGATTTCAGCAGTTTTCGTGCCGCCGGTTGTCAGGCTAAATCTTCAAGCCGGAATATTCATGAAGTTTCAGTTAGCCGACAAGGCGAAATGATTTACCTGGACATCAGGGCGAATGCTTTTCTGTATCATATGGTGCGCAATATTGCGGGCAGCCTTATTACCGTCGGAAAGGGAGAGAGAGGTACTGCCTGGTTTTCCGAGGTTTTTATGTCTCGAGACCGTAACCTGGCCGAGGTAACGGCTCCTGCCGCCGGGTTGTATTTCCTGCGGGCGTATTATGATGAGCAATTTAAGCTCCCCACGATCAGTAAAAAACCCGTATTATTCTGATATGAATGACAGAACCCGAATCAAGATTTGTGGCATAACGCGAGTGCAGGATGCGCTTCACGCGGCTCGCAGGGGCGCCGATTCGATCGGGCTGGTTTTCCATCCACCTAGTCCACGTTCGCTTGAAATTGAAAAAGCCCAGGAGATTCGCCGAGCGATACCGCCATTTGTCACCGTGACAGCCCTTTTTCTGGACGAAAGCGAGGACTGGATAACTGAAGTGGTCCACCAACTTCGTCCCGATTGCCTGCAATTCCATGGCAACGAATCGGCCGAGTTTTGTGAAGGTTGGGGAGTTCCCTATATTAAATCGATACCCATGGGCAGTATCGAGGAACCAGAAATTTATGCGCGACTCTATGGGTCAGCACAGGGATTTTTGCTTGATAGCAACGTCGCTGGACGGCTGGGCGGCTCAGGTGATACATTTGACTGGTCAAAGATCCCCGCCTCGTTTGAATTTCCGCTGTTGTTGGCTGGCGGTATTAATGCGTCAAACGTTGCCGACGCCATTGTTCGTGTGAGGCCGTGGGGAGTCGATGTAAGTACTGGTGTTGAGGTTTCCAGGGGTATTAAAAGCGCCGATCTGATAGATCGCTTTTTTGACGAGGTTAAACGTGGCGACCGCTATGACGAGCCATATGAATCTGATGATTGACCGGCTTATTCGGAGTGTTACATGAACTGGTTTGAGAATCTATTACCATCCAAAATCCGGACCTCGGGTGGTAATGATAAAAAGAACGTCCCCGAGGGATTATGGGCGAAATGTGATAATTGCGATTCGATTATCTATCGCGCTGAACTGGAACGTAACCAGGAAGTTTGTACCAAATGTGATTATCACATGCGGATCGGCGCGCGGCACCGTCTGCAAGCTTTTTTCGACGAACAGGGACGCCATGAAATTGCGCCTAAACTTGAAGCCGACGATGTCCTGAAATTCAGGGATGACAGGAAATACCGGGATCGCCTGGTTCAGGCGCAGAAACAAACGGGTGAAAGAGATGCATTGGTGGCCATGCGCGGCACCGTGAAAGCAGTTGAAATGGTGGCTGTAGCGTTCGAGTTCAAGTTTATGGGAGGGTCCATGGGCTCGGTAGTCGGCGAAAAATTTGTGCGCTCGGTGAATACCTGTATCGAGCACAACATCCCGCTGATCTGTTTTACTGCAAGCGGCGGTGCTCGCATGCAGGAAGCCTTGTTCTCGTTACTACAAATGGCCAAGACCAGCGCTGCCCTGACTCAACTTTCCAGGAGGGGACTGCCTTATATCTGCGTGCTTACCGATCCCACAATGGGTGGCGTTTCGGCCAGCTTCGCCATGCTCGGTGATATTCATATTGGTGAGCCAGGCGCCTTGATTGGTTTCGCCGGTCCCCGGGTAATCGAGCAAACGGTGCGCGAAACGCTGCCTGAAGGATTTCAGCGAAGCGAGTTCCTGCTCGAACATGGCGCACTTGATATGATTGTCGATCGTCGAGAGCTGCGCGACAAGATAAGCTCACTGTGTACCATGTTGATGGCGCAAGCCGCCCCCTAGATACTATCTGTTTCAATTCCAGCGAATTAGCATGCGTTTCGAGTCTCTTGACCAGTGGTTGGAATGGCAGATGGTTTTACATGATAAAGCCATCGAACTGGGTCTGGATCGGGTCGGCCAGGTTGGTGAGCGGCTCGGTGTCGCTGAGATCGCGCGCCAGGTCATCACTGTTGCGGGAACCAATGGCAAGGGTTCTAGCGTCGCTGCCTACGAAAACTGGCTGCACCAGGCGGGGTTCACGGTCGCAAGCTATACTTCGCCGCATCTTTTATCCTACAACGAACGCATTAAACATAACCTGGAACCGGTAGGTGATGCTGAATTATGCAGCGCATTCGAAGCCGTAGAATCGGCGCGTCAGGGTATCGCCTTAACCTATTTCGAATTTGGGACGCTGGCCGCGCTTTTCCTGATCCAGCAATGGCAGCCGGACTATGCGATTCTGGAGGTCGGGCTCGGTGGTCGGCTCGATGCTGTCAACATTATAGCCGCCGACCTTGTCCATCTGACTCCGATAGGACTCGATCATCAGGCCTGGCTTGGGGATGATCGAGAGCAAATTGGGTTTGAAAAAGCGGGAGTGCTTCGTGCCGGGATAGCGGTGGTTCTCAATGATCCCGATCCACCACGATCGGTAACCGAAGAAATCGATCGGCTTGGCTGCAAGTGTTTGCAGTTAGGTCGCGATTTTGAGGCAAAGCAAATGGATGATGGTCAGCTGCTGTGGTGTTGTCGGGATATTGAACTGCGACTTGATAATGTTCTGTTAGGCTGGCATCAGGCCCAAAACCTTGCGGGTGTTGTTGCCGGCCTTTCACAATTATCACTTCTCGAGAAGTATCAGCCGAACCAGGTGCGTAAATTTTTTCACGGAACCCGTCTTGCTGGTCGCTTGCAACTTGTTGAAAGCCCGCTTGCGTGCCAGTTATACGTCGATGTCGGGCATAATCAGGATGCAGCCCGGGCCCTGGCGACCAATTTTGCCACCATGAAACGACCGTCTGCGAAAGTCGTGGTGCTGCTGGGCATGCTTGCAGATAAGGAGCCAGAACTATTCGTGGAAGCCCTGAAGCCGGTAGTCGATTCCTGGTGGTTGTTGACACTGGATGCAGATCGAGGCCTTAGTGCCGCACAGTTGGCGTCCCGCATCGAGTCGCAAGTGGCGCCAGAAAAGCTTTTTGCCAACATTGCCGATGCACTCGATCATGCGCTGTCTTCTTTGGGTAATCAGGATATAATGCTCGTTACCGGTTCCTTCGTAACTGTCGAATATTTGCTACGCGCACTTTCCGATTCAGGCCAACAAAACTAGTATGGATCAAAACATTAAAAATCGTCTTGTTGGCATCAGCGTGATTTTTGCTCTTGCCGTAATTTTTCTACCCATGATTCTGGATGGTTCCGGGGTACGCAAAGATAAGCTCGAAGTCATAATTCCGGCACAACCCCTGGTCAGTGCCAATCCTGAGTTTGAATCGAAGATAATCGAACTGAAGGCCAAGGCTGACGAGTTGCCAGACCTCGAGCCTCGCCTCATCGATGAAAACTCTTCAAAAAATCAAATCGAGCGCGTAGATGTTGCCAAAGTCGACTCGAAATCTGAGCCAGATACCAAAGCCCAGCCTGAAATAGAAGTTAAAAAGATAAAAGCAAAGGCTGATGTTACGCCGACGCTTAAGGAGGGCGGCGATAGCTGGGTGCTGCAGGTAGGTAGCTTCAAGGACCGAGACAAGGCCCTGGTGCAGCGGGACAAGATACGCAAGTCTAATATTGCTGCCGTGTTTATCGAGCAATTCAAGGTCGATAACAAGCCCAGTTTTCGGGTCCGACTGGGACCATTTATCAATCGAGATCAAACCAGGGTGGCGCAGAACAAGATAAAAGCCAAGCACAACATTGATGGCATAATCATGAAGTATGAAAGATAATCACGCATCCAGGGCTGATTGACGCTTTGATTGTTAGCGACTATACCTATTACTCGACAGTATGCATGCCGACTAGACGAGGGCCACTATGAGTTGGCTTGATCTTCTAATTCTTGGCGTTATCGCGTTATCCGCTTTAATTAGCCTGATCCGCGGTTTCGTTAAGGAATCTATTTCCTTGCTAAGCTGGATTGCCGCGGGCATTGTCGCTTTTCGGTATTTTTCAGCGATGGCAGAATTGCTCGAGCCCTACCTGGCAGATCCAACGATTCGTAGCATGGCAGCGTTTGCTGTTCTGTTTATCAGCACCTTGATCATAGGCGCTATCATCAATTTTATAATGAGCCAACTGGTTTCGAAAACCGGATTAAGCGGTACGGACAAGGCCCTCGGCGTTGTATTCGGCGGAGCCCGTGGTGTCCTGATCGTGACCATGATTGTATTGCTTGCAAGTCTTACCCCCATGCCAGAGGCACAGTGGTGGCAGGATTCGGCAATGGTTGGTTTTTTTCAGCAATTGGCGGAGTGGGTTAAAGGAATTATCCCGGCTGATGCAGTTGAGAGTTTCAGTTTTTAATCACGCGGCGGCAGTGTAGGTAACGAGATATGTGTGGAATAGTCGGGATAGTCAGCCACCAACCAGTTGCACAGGTTATATACGATTCATTGCTGGTGTTGCAGCATCGCGGGCAGGATTCGGCGGGCATCGTGGTCAGTGACAAAAACAAGTTAAACCTGCGTAAGGGCAATGGTCAGGTTAGCGATGTATTTCACACCCGACATATGCTTGAGCTAACCGGTACCCTGGGTATCGGGCATGTGCGTTATCCCACGGCGGGCTGTTCCTCATCTGCCGAGGCACAGCCATTTTACGTCAATTCACCGTATGGCATTACCCTGGCGCATAACGGCAATCTGACCAATGTCGAGAAACTAAAATCGGAGCTGTATCAGTCCGATTTACGCCACATTAATACCGAGTCTGATTCCGAGGTACTGCTCAATGTGTTTGCGCATGAGTTGCAAAGTTGCGGTAGCCTGAATATTAGCGCTGATGAAATCTTTACAGCTGTGACCGAAACCCATAAGCGTATTGAAGGCGCTTATGCCGTGGTCGCGATGTTGACAGGTAAGGGGATTGTAGGCTTTCGTGATCCGCGTGGCATTCGGCCACTTGTCTACGGCAAACGTGAGACTGGAGATGGCTGTGAGTACATGATCGCGTCGGAGAGCGTCGCCCTACAGACCTCGGGCTTCGAACTGATAGCCGATTTAAAACCAGGGGAAGCCGTATTTATCGACGTTGCAGGAGCCATTCATCATCGACAATGCGCGGCTTCGCCCGAACTCAACCCGTGTATTTTTGAATATGTCTATCTCGCACGACCTGACTCGATAATCGACGATATTTATGTTTATAAGGCGCGTTTGCGCATGGGCGTAAAACTGGCGCGTAAGATTTTGAAACAGATGCCAAAACACGATATCGACGTGGTAATACCGATTCCTGATACCAGCCGACCGTCAGCTATCGAACTTGCTTATCACCTGGGTGTCAAGTTTCGGGAAGGCTTCATCAAGAATCGCTATATAGGCCGAACCTTCATCATGCCCGGGCAACAAATGCGCAAGAAATCCGTACGCCGTAAACTCAATCCCATCGATATTGAATTCAAGGGCAAGAACGTTCTGCTAGTTGATGATTCCATCGTGCGGGGAACCACGTCGAAGCAGATAATTCAAATGGCTCGCGAGGCAGGGGCGAAAAAGGTTTATATCGCATCTGCGGCGCCACCGGTGCGCTATCCCAACGTATACGGTATCGACATGCCCTCGGCAAACGAACTGGTTGCCCATGAACGCAGCGAAGCTGAGATAGCGGAATACATTGGTGCGGACTGGCTCATTTACCAGGAGCTAGACGATTTGATCGATGCAGTACAGAAAGGTAACCGCAGCATTAAAAAGTTTGATTGTTCATGTTTTGATGGCAAGTATGTTACCAATACCGTCGGTGTTGACTACCTCGACAAAGTCCGATCCCTGCGCAACGATTCAGCCAAGGAAGCAAGTGAGGAGCAGCTCAACGTGGTAGGCATGGAACTGCACAATAACGCCTGATGCGCTGGCAGGAAATTAAGGATGAGGTGGTCGCTAAACTAGGCGGAAATTCGGCGCTGGGGGATGAGCGTCCATTTATATATATCGATTCGCAGCAGCAACAGTTGCACTGGGTTGATATTGAAGAAGAGCATAATCGTATCTATCCCGTGTCGACGGCAGAGAATGGTATTGGCAATCGCCTGGATTCTCTGATGACACCTTTTGGAATTCATCGCATTCGCCAAAAAGTCGGGGGAGGTCAACCCTGGGGGATGGTTTTTGAAGCGCGCGAGTCAACCGGAAGGATTGTGGACGACCTCGATAACAGGGAACGGGACGAAATTACTTCACGCATATTATGGCTGGATGGACTGGAGAACGGTATAAATCTTAACGGGGTTTATGATACCTATGCCCGCTATATTTACATTCATGGCACTTCTGACGAAAAACGTATTGGGGAAGCGGTTTCAGGTGGCTGTATCCGCATGAAAAACGACGATGTCATAGAACTGTTTGACGATGTTATGGTGAATGATCTGGTTTTAATTGCATAGATCACACCTGCTTAAGGCAGTGGTCTCTGATGTGACAAAGATCCAGGTATGCTGGTTTTATAAAAAATATTCGAAATGTTAAGCCCTCAATCCGCAGATTATGACCGGATACGGATCTTGACAACCAGGAATCATCGTCATATGGTGCGGGCCTGGCGCTAATTTGTTACTCGGCTTGCAGGCGCCCGCGAATCAGTAAAGATTCCGATTAAAAATTTGCTAAAGAGGGTGGTCCCGAATTATTTCCGAACCCTTCCCCTCCCGAGTTTTTTCTATTTTGGAGAAACTCCGTGAAACATGATAGTTATGGTTTTGACACGCTCGCCATAAGAAGCGGTCAGCGACGTAGTTCCGAACTCGAACACAACGAAGCCATATTCACAACTTCCAGTTTTGTGTTTGAAAATGCCGCCCAGGCTGCGGCGCGCTTTGCCGGAGACGAGCCGGGAAATATTTATTCGCGGTTTACCAATCCCACCACGCAGGCTTTTGAAAGACGTCTGGCTGCCATGGAAGGGGGTGAGGCCTGTATCGCAACCGCATCGGGAATGGCGGCTATCACGAGCCTGTGTATAGCCATGCTGAGAGCAGGTGATCATATCGTCAGCTCACGCTCGATATTTGGCACCACGACAACCCTGTTCGAAAAGTACCTGCCGCGCTTTGGCATCGAAACGAGCTTTGTTGATCTAACGGACCTGGAAGACTGGAAGCAATCGATTCGCACTAATACACGCCTGCTGTTCCTGGAGACACCATCGAATCCACTTTCCGAAATTGCCGATATCAGGCAGCTGGCAGATTTGGCGCATGAAAATAACTGCATGTTGGTGGTCGATAATTGCTTTTGCACTCCCGCACTGCAGCGGCCGCTTGAACTGGGTGCCGATATCATCGTGCATTCAGCGACCAAGTACCTGGATGGGCAGGGTCGTATTGTTGGTGGCGCGATTGTTGGTCCCAACCCGCTGGTTAATGAAGATATATTTGGCGTAATCCGTAGCACCGGCCCCAGTATGAGCCCGTTCAACGCCTGGGTTGCTTTGAAGGGACTTGAGACACTCAATCTGCGGATGAATGCACATTCACAGAATGCCATTCAACTGGCAAGATTTCTGCAACAACATCCGCGTGTGGACAGGGTGTTCCATCCAGGGCTTGAAACTCACCCTCAGTATGAACTGGCAAAATCACAGCAGTACGGATTCGGGGGCGTGGTTTCCTTTGTCGTTGCCGGCGGGCGTGAGAGTGCCTGGAAGATAATCGATTCGACCGAGTTACTTTCGATTACGGCCAATCTCGGTGACGTCAAGACAACGATAACGCATCCCGCGACCACAACCCATGGACGCGTTAGCGATGAGTTAAAGGCCAGGACCGGCATTGAAGAGGGTTTGATCCGAATTGCGGTTGGACTGGAAAGTATCGACGATATCATCGCCGACCTGGCGCGAGGCCTGGATGGCTGAGCTGTTTCGGCAACTTGAAAATGCGCTGCTGGAGCCGGATTACCGGGCCAAGTGCGAATTGACGGCAAAGATCTATGAGGCCTGGCGACAAGGCTCACTAAAGCGTCAGGCGAAATCGAAAATCTTGTCAATTGATGATCCGGGACGGCCACAAAGGCCGGTTTTGGTTGATCCTCGAGAGCTGGAACGTCGCAGCGTGTCTTCGCCGGAGGGGTGCATTTGCCTGCTGCACGCTTTTGCCCATATCGAATTCAACGCGATCAATATCGCGCTTGATGCTGTCTACCGATTTCGTGATATGCCGGAGCAATTTATCAGTGACTGGTTGCTGGTTGCAACCGAGGAGGCCCGGCATTTTCAACTGCTGGAGCATGAACTCAGACAGCGAGGAAGTTCCTACGGCGCGCATCACGCCCATCGAGGGTTGTGGGACATGGTTTGTAAAACCCGGCATGATGTGTTGCATCGAATGGCCCTGGTCCCACGTGTCATGGAAGCCAGAGGTCTGGATGTCACCCCCGCTATGATTGCGAAATTCAAACAAAATGATGATCGAGCTGCAGTCGAGATCCTGGAGGTCATTTACCACGATGAAATCGGACATGTTCGCATCGGTAATCACTGGTACGGTTACCTTTGTGAGCAACAGGGTCTCGATGCGGAAAGGACATTTCGCGACCTGGTCATACAGTACATGGATGGGAAGTTACGTGGCCCGTTTAATTGGCCGGCTCGTATCGAGGCTGGCTTTCAGGAGGCCGAACTTAGTGCGCTGGAGCAGGGCATTTAGACTCTGGGATCGCTAAGATTGAATCCCTGTTCACGGGTCCAGCTCAGGTAACTTGGCTCTCGGCTCCAGTCACCGAGAACAATTCGGGATAAATTGGAATTGTATCGATGAACCGCCGGCCGATGGGTATGTCCGTGGATAATAATGCTGGCCTCGTTAGCATGGAAACAGTCTTGTACCGCCTGCGGATTTACATCCATAATCTCGAAGGATTTCTGCGTCATCGCATCAACACTGTCCACGCGCAACTGGGCCGCGATACGCTGACGCTCCTCGAGGGGTTTGGCCAGAAAGTCGGATTGCCATTTTGCGGTGCGTACCATGGAACGAAATTGCTGGTAATCCTGATCGTCAGTGCACAGGGTGTCACCGTGGATCAGGGCCACCCTGTGTTTATCGAGTTGCAGTATATGCGGTTCGTCCAGTAACGTTAAATTTACCATCCGTGCGAATGCCTGTCCTAACAGGAAATCCCGGTTTCCGGCCATGAAGAATACTTCAACCTCTGAAGCCAGCTGCTGCAGTGACTCGATTACTCTACGGTGCTCCGGTGCCGGATCGTCATCGCCCAGCCAGACTTCGAAAAGATCGCCCAGGATATAGAGATATCGAGCCATGGTCGCCCGCTGTTGCAGAAATTCCGTTATTGCATTCGTTACCTCTGGCCGGCCGGCATCGAGATGACAATCTGAAATAAACAGGTATTCGTCGCTCATGCCTGGGAGTCTTGGTTATTGGCGACTGACACCGGTGATGGTAATGGTTTCGACAGGTACGTTTTGATGACCGCCCTTGCTTCCGGTGGGGACCTGGGCAATCGCATCGACAATGTCCATTCCCTCGGTTACCTTGCCGAATACCGCGTAGCCCCAGCCCTGCATCGACTCGCTGGTGAAATTCAGAAATGCGCTGTCGGCATGGTTAATGAAAAACTGCGAGGTCGCGGAGTGCGGATCACTGGTGCGCGCCATTGCCAGTGTGCCGCGATCATTCTTGAGGCCATTGTTGGCTTCATTTTCAATCGGTGCCCGTTTGCTCGACTTATCCTGCATATCAGCCGTGATTCCACCGCCCTGAACCATAAAGTCTGGAATAACGCGGTGAAAAGTCGTATCCACAAAGTAGCCGTCATCGACGTAGGCGAGAAAATTCTCGCTGCTATTAGGTGCATTTTGCATATCGAGTTCGATGGTGATATTGCCCATGCTTGTTTCAATTAGCACGATTGGGTTGCTTGCAGTAGTTTCGTTCATTGGTTTGCCACCTTTGCTGTCAGGATAAAATACCATGGATAGAATGGCTGCGAGAACGACCGCAATCGGGAGTAACGTCTTGTTCATCAGCATTCCAGTTTATTGTGAGCTTGCGGATTCTACTGATTTGTCTTTGTTTATGGAAGCCGGCAGCTATTAACCCGGCGACAATATAGATCGCATTCAGCCAACGTGCGCCTGTTCGCGGCATGGCATCAGAACGCCGTCCGTGGGCAGGCGCGCGATGGCCTAACTTTTTAATTTTCAACTTGTTTGGGGCTTCAAAAAAGCCCCAGCCCTGCGTTGCGGCTTTTGCCAATGGAAAAACCAGGGCCGGCCCCATGAGCGTAGCGAATGCATTGGGCCTTGGCTGCAAGCCGCGCCTTGATCTGACGCTTTCTTGAAGCCCTGAATGCGATCTATATTGTCGCCGGGTTAATAATTAACGGTTTCGCTGCGTGGGTGCTTCTTTTAAACTCTACGGCCAGATTCAACAAGCCGGTTTAAAGCCAAGCAATGCTGACGATTTACAATAGCTTCACCAATAAAAAAGAAGTTTTCGAACCCATCATTCCCGGCCAGGTTCGGATGTATGTCTGTGGTATGACGGTATACGATTATTGTCATATCGGGCATGCGCGTGTACTGGTGGTGTTCGACGTGGTGTTTCGTTTTTTAAAACACCTGGGTTACGGTGTGACCTACGCGCGCAACATCACCGATATTGACGATAAGATCATAGATCGAGCCAGGGAAAATGAAGAGGAATATAGTCATTTGACCGAACGTTTTATTCGGGCAATGCATGAGGATGCCGACGCCCTGGGAGTGCTGCACCCTGATATGGAGCCGCGCGCTACCGATACCATTGAACCGATACTGGCGATGATCGATAGCCTGCAGCATCAGGAATACGCCTACCAGGCTGACAATGGTGATGTTTATTTTGCGGTTTCGAAGTTCAAAAACTACGGGCAGTTGTCGGGCAAGAAAATTGATGAGTTACGCGCTGGTGAACGGGTTGATGTTGATGAGGGCAAGCGAGATCCGCTCGATTTCGTGTTGTGGAAATCAGCCAAGTCTGGCGAACCCAGTTGGCCTTCCAAATTTGGCGAGGGACGTCCCGGTTGGCATATCGAGTGTTCAGCGATGTCGAACAGTTTGCTCGGCAACCATTTTGATATTCACGGTGGTGGTCAGGATTTACAGTTCCCGCATCACGAGAATGAAATCGCACAAAGCGAATCCTGTAATGGGGAAAAGTTCGTCAACTACTGGATGCACAACGGATTCGTGCGGGTCAACGAAGAGAAGATGTCCAAGTCTCTCGGTAACTTTTTCGTATTAAGAGAAGTTCTGGAGAATTATCGCGCTGAAGAAATCCGCTACTTCATAATCAGTAGCCACTATCGCAGCCAGCTCAATTACTCGGAAGATCAATTAAATAATGCCCGGGCCGCACTGTTGCGACTGTATGCCGCGTTGCAGGACACCACAACAGTCGATGTGCCGGTGAATAGTGAATACCAGCAGCGCTTTGAGAAGGCGCTGTGTGATGATTTTAATACCGCTAATGCGATAGCGGTGCTGTTTGATTTAACGCGCGATATTAATCGTGCAAAAAGTGAACAGAGGCAGGACCAGCATAGTCTGGCGAGTTTGCTGTGTTATCTCGGTGGAATCATCGGTCTGCTGCAATCCGATGCCGAGGATTACCTGAAATCAAGGACCGGTAAGGATTTCGGGCTCAGCGACGGCGCCATCGACGAATTGATCGAGCAACGCATGCAAGCCCGTGCAGCCAGGGACTGGGCGAGAGCGGATCGCATTCGCGACGAGTTAACCGCGGCCGGTATCGTCATCGAAGACGGTGCCGAAGGAACCCGCTGGCGGCGCGGCTAGAGCTGATCCAGCAACGGGTTCTAATTGATTGAATTACCTTGGTTTTTCAATTGACGATTATTTTTGATCAGCGTATTATTCCGCGCCTTGCAGCTGGCGTAATGCGCCAGGGGGCATAATTCGGGGTGTAGCGCAGCCTGGTAGCGCAACTGCTTTGGGAGCAGTGGGTCGGGAGTTCGAATCTCTCCACCCCGACCAAATTAATAAACATTGTCTGGCATCGTACTATTAAAGCGTCAGACATTGATCCGGCGGAAAGGACCAATAGGGATATTCAGGACCCGGGATGCCTTTCTAAGGGATTATTTTACGCGAGTGCAAGGCGGCCACGCGCACAGGACCGCAGTGTATATTGATATACACGAGGATCCGACGGTCCGGCGAACCGGTACGTGACCAACGCCGCAATCGTGTAAAATAATTCCTTAGAAAGGTATTCCGAGCGCCCGTAGCTCATTTGGATAGAGCATCGGCCTTCTAAGCCGAGGGTAGCAGGTTCGAATCCTGCCGGGCGTGCCATTTTATGGTGGGCGTAGCTCAGTTGGTAGAGTGCAAGATTGTGATTCTTGTTGTCGTGGGTTCGATCCCCATCGTCCACCCCATATTAAGGGCGTCTGCGAGCAGACGCTCATGATGTTGGCCAGGCAGTCACTACTAAAAGCGGTGAGCGGCCATAAGTTTAAGGATTGTATATTTCTGCGAAAGTGGCGGAATTGGTAGACGCGCCAGATTTAGGTTCTGGTATCTTTTGATGTGAGAGTTCGAGTCTCTCCTTTCGCACCATTTTAGTGTTGCAGCGACGCCAGCTGCTCGGAGTGAGCTTTTATGCCCGGTTGTGCAATTGGTTCGACCGTTCGTAAACTACAACTATCTCTACAGTAAAAATCACGAGATTTTGACATGCAAGTATCGATTGAAGCCCTTGAGGGGCTGGAACGCAGAATGACGGTGCAAATCCCGTCCGAGCGGGTCAGTGAAGCCGTTGAAAAGAAACTTAAGGACTTGAGTAAAACAGTCCGAATTGATGGCTTTCGCCCGGGTAAAGTGCCATTAAAGGTGGTGCAGCAGAAATACGGTGGTCACGTGCGCCAGGAAGTTATCGGTGATGTCATCGAGTCTAGCTACCAGGAGGCCTTGATCCAGGAAAAGGTGCGTCCCGCCGGTACGCCAAGTATTGATTCGCTTAGCACCGAAGAAAAGGAAGACATGTCGTATACCGCGACTTTCGAGGTTTACCCGGAGGTCGAGACGCTTAAACTGGAATCGATTGAGGTCGAAAAACCGAAAGTCGAAATTTCCGACAAGGATTTTGACGCGATGCTGCAAAAACTTCGCGAACAGCGCAAAGGCTGGAAGGAAACCAAAGGCGCCGCGAAGCAGGGGTTCCAGGTTATGGTTGACTTCGAAGGGCGCATTGACGGCGAGTTGTTTGAGGGCGGTGCCGGCAAGGATATGGCCGTTGAAATCGGGGCTGGAAAGATGTTGCCGGAATTCGAGGCCGGGCTAGAGGGTGTCAAGGCGACAGAACAGAGAACCGTCGAAGTAAATTTCCCCGACGACTATCATGGCGCCGAGGTTGCCGGCAAGACGGCCGAGTTTACGCTTAAAGCGAACCAGGTTTCGAAGCCGGAACTGCCCGAACTTGACGAGGAATTTGCCAAAGGGTTTGGCATCGAGGACGGTGACCTGGAAAAAATGCGTGCCGACATTCGTGCCAACATGGAAAAGGAGAAGAACGACCGTCTAAAGCTGGATATAAAGAATAAAGTGATGACGGGCCTGTTAGAGCACAACGAAATTATTGCGCCAAGTGCCATGGTTAGCGATGAGATCAATAATCTGCGTGCCCAGGCTGCGCAACGCATGGGTCAGGATCCCGAGTCGGTAGATGAAACCAGTTTTCCGAACGAGTTGTTCAGTGCCGAAGCAACCCGGCGGGTGCAACTTGGACTGCTCATCGCAGAAGTAATTAAATCAGAAAAAATCGAATTAAATCAAGAGCTTGTAGATTCGGCTATCGAGGAGATGGCGGTTGCTTACGAACAGCCTGACCAGGTGCGAGAATACTATCGGCATAATCAACAGGCACGCTCCGGAATCGAGGGCATGGTGCTTGAAGATCAGGTTGTCGCCCATATCTTGGATAAAGCCACAGTTACCGAAAAAGAAGCCAGCTTCGACGACTTGATGAATGGCAATCTCTAAAACCTATTAATCTCGGACGTTCAATGAAAGATAAAGTTAGCAGTGCCGTCATAAACTCAATAATGCCCGATTACCTGGATACCCAGGCCAACCTGGTGCCGATGGTTGTAGAGCAATCTGCGCGGGGAGAAAGAGCTTACGACATATATTCTCGCTTGCTCAAAGAGCGTGTTATTTTTGTGGTAGGTCCAATCGAGGATCATATGGCTAACTTGATCGTTGCCCAGTTGTTATTTCTGGAATCCGAGAATCCGGATAAAGACATATCACTTTATATCAATAGCCCGGGCGGTTCGGTAACTGCGGGTCTTGCGATTTACGATACCATGCAATTCATCAAACCCGATGTGAGCACGCTCTGCACCGGCCAGGCGGCCAGTATGGGTGCGATTCTGCTGGCTGGTGGGTGTGCCGAAAAGCGTTACGGTTTGCCGCACTCGCGCGTCATGATTCATCAGCCGTTGGGCGGATTCCAGGGGCAGGCCACTGACTTCGAGATTCATGCCAAGGAAATTCTGGCGGTCAGGGAGAGGCTTAATAAATTACTCGCATACCATACCGGAAAGAAGGAAAGCACCATTGATAGTGACACGGAGCGTGACAACTTCATGAGCGCTGAGCAGTCAGTCGATTATGGAATTATTGATCAAGTTTTGGCTTCTCGTGCCGACCCAGATGAGAATAGCGCCACAGAATAGATATTCTTTTGTGCTTTATCTGTGAGACGCTGGTCAAAAAGCGTTTTTTTCGGTTGTACTCCGCGGTTCGGTCTAATATTATCGAGTAGATTGGACATAAAATTTCGGTAGTTTGGTATGAGTGACGAAAGATCCAAGAATAAGGACGAAAAGCTTCTGTATTGCTCGTTTTGCGGTAAAAGCCAGCACGAGGTGAGAAAACTGATCGCGGGCCCGTCGGTTTTCATCTGCGATGAGTGTGTGGACCTCTGCAATGACATCATTCGTGAAGAGATTCACGAAAGTGGCGAAGATGATGAAAGCAAGCTGCCCATCCCCCACGAAATTTTTAAAGTGCTTGATGAGTATGTCATTGGCCAGGGTCGCGCCAAGAAAGTGCTTGCGGTGGCTGTCTATAACCACTATAAGCGCCTCGAGGTTGGTCATATCAAGGATGAGATCGAGCTTTCCAAAAGTAATATCCTGTTAATCGGACCAACCGGCTCGGGTAAGACGCTGCTTGCCGAAACACTTGCACGCCTGCTCAATGTTCCATTTGCGATTGCTGATGCTACCACGTTAACAGAAGCTGGCTACGTCGGCGAAGATGTGGAAAACATCATTCAGAAACTGTTGCAAAAATGTGATTATGATGTCGAAAAGGCGCAGACGGGGATTGTCTATATCGACGAGATCGATAAGATTTCCCGTAAGTCGGATAATCCTTCGATCACCAGAGATGTATCGGGTGAGGGCGTACAGCAGGCTTTACTGAAGTTGATTGAAGGAACGGTTGCATCGGTGCCACCACAAGGTGGCAGAAAGCATCCCCAGCAGGAGTTTTTGCAGGTTGACACCAGCAAGATACTGTTTATTTGCGGTGGCGCATTCGCCGGATTGGACAAGGTCATACTCAACCGGTCAGAGAAGGGCGGTATTGGCTTTGGCGCTGACGTGAAAAGCAAGGACAAGAAAGACCTGTTCGGTGAAGTCATCAGCAAAGTCGAGCCCGAAGATTTAATTAAATATGGTTTGATCCCGGAGTTTGTAGGCCGCCTGCCAGTCGTGGCTACGCTTGAGGAGCTTGATGAGGATGCACTGGTAAAAATCCTGACCGAGCCCAAAAACGCAATTACCAAGCAATATCAGAAAATGTTCGAAATCGAAGGCTGTGAGATCGAATTTCGACCAGATTCACTCAACGCAGTCGCAAAAAAGGCGATGGCGCGAAAGACCGGTGCGCGTGGTTTGCGCACCATACTCGAGAATACCCTGTTGGAAATCATGTACGATTTGCCCGCAATGGATAATGTCAGCAAGGTCGTGGTCGATGCTGCAGTAATCGAAGGTAATGCCCAACCCTATGTCATATACGAGGGTGGGGAAATGCAGCGCGTGGCTTCTGACGAGTAAGTCTCAGCCCGGTCTAAAAACCGGGTTGAAAATGGACATTGGACACCCATATAGACCGGAGACTCAGGCTTCGAGGCACTTATGTCAGACAATCAAAACAATTTACTCGCTGAACAACAGGACAGGCAATTGATACCGGTCTTGCCGCTACGCGATGTCGTGGTTTACCCGCACATGGTTATCCCGCTGTTTGTCGGCCGTGAGAAATCGATCCTGGCGCTCGAAGCCGCGATGGCCGACAACAAGAAGATCCTGCTGTTGGCTCAGAAAAATGCCGAGGTCGATGATCCTGGGCAGGATGACCTGTACCAGATAGGAACCCTGTCGACTATTCTGCAAATGCTTAAACTTCCAGACGGTACTATCAAGGTTTTAGTCGAGGGCGGTGACAGGGTTTCGGTAGAGAGTCTGCTTGAAACTAACGAGTATTACTCGGCCGCAATAAAAATGCTCGAAAAATCGGGCCTGGTGGATGATCGCGAAGCCGAAGTATTACTGCGTTCGGTATTGAATTTGTTTGATCAGTACGTGAAGTTGAATAAAAAGGTGCCGCCCGAAATATTGACTTCGCTGTCGGGTATTGATGACCCTAGCAGATTGGCAGATACCATCGCTGCACATATGTCTTTAAAACTCGATGAAAAGCAGGAAATCCTCGAGATCCAGGATCCCCGGGAACGCATCGAACACATCATGAGCAAGATTGAAGGCGAAATCGATTTAATGCAAATCGAGAAACGCATTCGTGGACGTGTCAAACAGCAAATGGAAAAAAGCCAGCGTGAGTACTATTTGAATGAGCAGATGAAAGCGATTCAAAAGGAACTCGGCGATATGGACGACGCCCCTAACGAAGTCGAAGACCTGCAACGCAAGATTGAAGAGTCGGGAATGCCGAAAGAGGCGCGTGAAAAGGCTGACTCGGAGCTTAACAAATTAAAGATGATGTCGCCGATGTCGGCGGAAGCCACCGTGGTGCGTAACTATATCGATTGGTTGGTTAGCGTGCCCTGGAAAAAGAAATCAAAAATCAGACGCGATTTGGCGCAGGCCGAAAAGATTCTTGAAGAAGACCACTATGGTCTTGAGAAGGTCAAGGAGCGGATCCTCGAGTACCTCGCGGTGCAGCAACGCGTACGCAAACTCAAAGGTCCGATTTTATGCCTGGTGGGTCCGCCCGGCGTTGGTAAAACCTCGATCGGTCGCTCGATTGCGCGGGCAACCAATCGAAAGTTCTCGCGCATGTCCCTGGGCGGTGTGCGTGACGAATCGGAGATCAGGGGCCATCGCCGCACCTATATCGGCTCCATGCCAGGTAAAATTATTCAAAATCTGTCACGCGCAAAGGTAAGAAACCCATTATTTCTGCTTGATGAAATCGACAAGATGGCAATGGATTTTAGAGGCGACCCCGCCTCGGCTCTGCTCGAGGTACTGGATCCGGAACAGAATAATACCTTTGCGGATCATTACATGGAGGTTGAATTTGACCTCTCCGACACGATGTTTGTCGCGACTTCTAACAGCATGAATATTCCCGGGCCGCTGCTCGACCGTATGGAAGTCATTCGTATCCCGGGCTATACCGAAGACGAGAAACTGAATATTGCAATCAAGTACCTGGTGCCCAAGCAAATCAAGGAAAATGGCTTGAAACCGGAAGAAATTGTGTTTCAGCAAACCGCGGTGCGTGAAATTATTCAACGCTATACGCGGGAAGCTGGAGTGCGAAATCTTGAGCGCGAGATTTCCAAGATATGCCGTAAAGCTGTTAAGGCAAAACTGTTAAAACCAGCTACCCGGAAATTGACAATCACCTCGAAAAATATCGGAAAATATCTTGGTGTAAAGCGTTTCCGCTTCGGCTCTGCCGACGAAAAGGATCAGGTAGGGCAGGTAACCGGGCTTGCGTGGACCGAGGTTGGTGGAGAGCTGTTAACGATCGAGTCTGCCGTAGTCGATGGCAAGGGGAAATTCATACAGACCGGACAACTGGGTGACGTGATGAAGGAATCGATCCAGGCTGCTATGACAGTGGTGCGCAGTCGCGCCGAAATTCTCGGGGTCAATCCAGAATTCAACGAAAACAAGGATATCCATATTCATGTACCCGAGGGAGCGACGCCGAAAGACGGTCCAAGTGCCGGTGTTGGCATGTGCACGGCGTTGGTCTCGGCGCTAACCGGTATACCGGTAAAAGCAGAAGTCGCGATGACGGGTGAAATAACGTTACGTGGCGAGGTTTTGCCGATAGGTGGATTGAAGGAGAAATTGTTAGCCGCGCATCGGGGTGGTATTACTAAAGTCCTGATTCCGGAGGAGAACGAAAAAGACCTTGCCGAGATTCCAGATAATATCAAGGCCAAGCTGGAGATTATTCCAGTTCAATGGATCGACCAGGTGCTCGAAGTCGCACTGGTCCATCAACCGACTCCGCTGCCCAAGGGAGCCGAGGCGGCCGGTGGTACTCCCAAGCCCAAAGTTAAAGATAAAAAGTCGTCTGGAGTCAGGGCACACTAGTCGTTTGTGTAAATAATGCGACTAATTTGACGATTTTCACGTTTTTAGGTTGACCCTAAAGGCTGCTGTTGGTTTAATTCGACGCTCTGGACGGGGGATTCGACGATCGTAATCAAAGATCGTTCATCAGCAACGATAGCAAGCAAGATCGAGACTTGTGTTGCCGCCCACCCTTCGGGCTAAAAATATATCAACTTAACCAAATGGAAAAACTAATGAATAAATCCGAATTAATTGATGGTGTCGCCAGTGCTGCAAATTTAAGTAAAGCCGACGCTGCACGTGCAGTAGATGGGGCAATTGCTACCGTAACTCAGGCTCTGAAATCCGGAGACCAGGTAACTGTAGTTGGCTTTGGAACTTTCCTCGTTCGTCATCGCGACGCACGTGCCGGACGCAATCCTCGCACCGGAGAAACCATCCAGATTAAAGCCTCGAACGTACCCGCATTTAAGGCTGGCAAAGCTCTAAAAGACGCAGTAAACTAGCGCCCCTTTTTTGGCTACACCGGGTGCTTAGCTCAGCTGGGAGAGCATCGCCCTTACAAGGCGAGGGTCGGCGGTTCGATCCCGTCAGCACCCACCACACAATCAGGAGTGGTAGTTCAGTTGGTTAGAATACCGGCCTGTCACGCCGGGGGTCGCGGGTTCGAGTCCCGTCCACTCCGCCATTTTTGAGGGCGCTCATCGGTAGCGCTCCGTAGGAATGGCGACTTCAACAGTGACCATAAGATAATGCTGCAAGCAATTCGAGATAAGGTAACGGGATGGATTGCCTACGGCATCATCTTCATGATCAGTATTCCATTCGCTTTATGGGGCGTTAATTCCTATTTGGGTGGAAGCGAGGTCCTGCCGGCCGCGACGGTCGACGGTGAGGAAATCAGCGTGCGTGACCTGGATCAGGCCTACGCAAATTATCGCCAAAGACTATCGCAATTGTTTGGCGGCACGATCCCGGAATCCTTTGACAACGAATCGATATTGCGAGAGCAGGTGCTGGGACAATTGATCGAGGAGTTCGTACTCCGGCAATATACCCAGAAACAACGTTACCGTATCGGTGATGACGAATTAAATAAAATGATTCGTAGCATGGATTCGTTTCAACGCGATGGCCAATTTGATACGGAAATCTACCAGTCCCAGGTGCGCTCGCTTGGCTATTCCCCGGTTGGTTTCGAACAGGAACTAAGGCTTAACGGGTCAATAGAACAGTTCCAGAATGGCATTCGCGAAACCGCGTTTGTGGTACCGGTCTTCGAAAGCCGGTTTACCAAACTGAGCAGTCAAACCCGCAAGCTCAGAATGTTAACCTATACGGTAGATCCGACCTCGATTCAGGTCGATGCCGGCGAGATTGAGCAGCAGTATCAATCACAAGCTGACCGATATCGTACCCCGGAGAGAGTCAAAATCGATTATATCGAACTGAGCCTCGACGGTATCAAGGAAAACATTAGCGTCAGCGAAGACGATGTATTTGCGCGTTACCAGGAAAACCAGGGAGCTTATACCAGTGCTGAAATAAGAGACGCAAGTCATATCCTGGTCAAAGTTGATGCAGATGAGGTGGCCGAGCAGGCACTTGCCAAGATTGCTAAAATTCGTGAACGTATCACTAACGGTGAAAACTTTTCTGACCTGGCTCGTGAATTTTCTGAAGACCCCGGTTCGGCCGACAGCGGGGGCAGCCTAGGCGAGATCGAGCGCGGCGTCATGATGCAGACTTTCGAAGCGGCTTTGTTTTCAATGGAAGTGGGTCAATTAAGCGAACCGGTTAAAACGGCTTTTGGCTGGCACTTGATAAAATTGCATTCGGTTACCGGGGGTGAGACGCAATCGTTTGAGTCGTTAAAATCGAGTCTCGAAGACGGGATGAAAACCGAGCTTGCGGAAAGCCAGATTTATGATCTTGTCGAAAACCTGGCAAATCTAGCATACGAACGGCCCGATTCCCTGTTACCGGCAGCGGAACAGCTGGGATTACCGGTACAGACCAGCGACTGGTTTGATCGTTCGACGAGAGAAGGGATTGCCGCCGAACAGAAAATAAGGCAGTTTGCATTTTCTCCAGAGGTACTAACTCAGGGGCTCAATAGCGAAGCCATCGAAGTTGGAAATGACCGTGTCGTGTTCCTTCGTCTCAATCAGCGTGAAGTGCCCACGCTGCAACCGCTGGAGCAGGTACAGGAGAGGATTAAGTCCGAGTTGATCCAGATTAAAGCCCGCGAGCAAAGTCTTAAATTAGGGACTGATGCAATTGCAGATTTAAAGTCAGGTAAAACGCTTGATGACCTGGCCCAGGAATGGCCCTCGTCAATCAGCGATCTCGGATTTATCCAGCGTAATCAATCGGGCATTAATGCGGCAGTTCTTGGTCGCGCTTTCTCGATGCCAAAACCTGACCAGGGAATGGTTTTTGATGGCTTGTCACAAGCTAACGGTGAATACGTAGTGCTTGAACTATCCGCGGTGTTATCAAATGACGCGAATGTCGATCGCGAGGCACTTGACAGTCTTGCCGAGGCACAGGGTGGTGCCGAGTATCAGTCGGTCCTGAAACTGCTAGCCAGCCGTGCTGATGTTATGAGAACACCAGCAGAAGATCTTTGACCACTTCGACTGATTACTCAACCACGCCCATACTGACGATATTGTAGCCAGAATCGACATATATATTTTCCCCGGTAATTCCTGCCGCCAAATCCGAGCATAAAAAAGCGCCAGTGTTTCCCACGTCCTCGATGGTGACATTGCGGCGTAGTGGGGCGTTCGCAGAGACTTCGTCGAGAATTTTCTTAAAACTCCCGATACCAGCCGAGGCAAGGGTTTTGATCGGACCCGCCGAGATTGAATTGACGCGTATGCCTTCGGGGCCCAGGGCCGCCGCCAGGTAACGAACATTGGCTTCGAGGCTGGCCTTGGCAACACCCATGATGTTGTAGTTAGGTAATGCCCGTTCCGAGCCAAGATAAGTCATCGTAATTATCGATCCGTTGGTATTTTGCATCATCGGTCTCGCAGCTTTAGCCATCGCTGCGAGGCTGTATGAACTAATATCGTGCGCGATGCGAAAACCTTCTCGATCAAGATTTTCAAGATAATCCCCGGATAATGCCTCTCGCGGAGCGAATGCGACTGAATGCACAAGTGCGTCGAGACTGTCCCAGCGACTCGCTAATTGTTTGAACAGGTCGGTAATTTCGACATCGCTGCTAACATCGCATGGCAGGACGATATCGGATTCAAATTCAGCAGCGAATTTTTCCACCCTGGGTTTTAGTCTGTCGTTGGCATAACTAAAGGCGAGTTCAGCACCTTCGCGATGCATCGCCTTTGCGATACCGTAGGCAATCGATCGGTTACTGGCAATACCCACGATGAGTGCTTTCTTGCCGACTAGAAATCCCATGGTTGCTCCCGAAAAATGAAAACCATTTTGTCAGCCTATAGGGCGTCATGCAATCCCAAACTTGGCCAATCGGGGGGAGGTTAGGAACCGTGATTACGCGACAACGGGCTATGATTCAGCGTTGAACAGGTTGGCCAGCAATTCTGGTAGAAAGGGTCTTCCGCGTTGGTTTACAGAAGTGCCTGTAATTATAGCGGCAAGCATCAGTTTCTCGTCAGGAATCCGAAATAGATCTTGCTTGAATTCGAAGCGAACGCGAGACACCTGTCGAACCAGGCTACGCACGACGAAATGATCATTGCTTACGAGTGAATTTTTATAATCCAGTTCTGCCCTGGTGACCACGAGGTTGATACCAGCGGCGGTTACCTCGGCAAAATTAATACCACGGGACTGTAAGAATTCATGGCGTGCGTGCTCCAGATAATTCTGATAGACACCGTTATTGACGACTCCTTGAATATCACATTCGTAGTCGCGAACCTTGAATTCAATTTCATGGAGGTATCGCATAGTTTTCGGCGCGTTCATGTGGAGCGCATGTTGCCATATTTATCAGGTGAGTCAACAGATCAAGAAAGTCAGCGAAAACGGTTGCATTTATTTTAAATGGTGTCCGTAATTGTCATTCTGACAATTAATGTTGCTGAAACAAGTATTATGAACCTTTCAGATTTTGGCGAACGATTTCAGGGCTACTCCGGGATCACCCATCTAATGGATGATCTGGCAGAAGGTCTGGCCCAGCCGGGGATGATAATGCTAGGCGGAGGTAATCCCGCCGCGATACCAGAAGTCATGGCGGTTTTCCAAACCGTCATCGCCAGGTTAAATGAATCCGGCAAGTTGCTCGATACACTCGCCAACTATGATGGGCCGCAGGGCAAAAGTGTGTTTCTTGAAACCCTGGCAGAGTTTTTCCGCCAACAATACGGTTGGAAGATTACCAGTAAGAACATAGCGTTGACTCATGGTAGTCAGAGTTCATTTTATATTCTGTTTAACTCTTTCGCCGGTAAGTCCGGTTCAAGGCAGAAGCGTGTTTTGATTCCGCTGGTACCCGAATACATTGGCTACTGTGACGTTGGTATTGAAGAGGGGCTGATTACCAGCCAGGAGGCCCGGATTCTGCAACTGGAAGACGGATTCTTTAAATACCAGGTGGATTTTGATAATTTGAAAGTTGACGATACTGTCGGCCTGATCTGTGTTTCTCGACCTACCAATCCCAGTGGTAATGTGTTGACTGACGATGAGTGCCAGCAGCTTGATAAGATCGCAGGTGATCAAAAAGTACCGTTACTAATCGATAACGCTTATGGCACACCATTTCCAAATATAATTTTCAACGAAGTTAATCCGTTCTGGAACGACAATTGTATTGTTTGTATGAGCCTGTCCAAGTTGGGGCTTCCCGGCGCCCGCACCGGGATCGTGATAGCCAACGAGGATGTAATCCGCTATTTCTCTAACATGACCGCCATTACCAGCCTCGCACCCTCAGGTCTGGGTGCGGAGATCGTCAACCAGTTGATTACTGACAATGCCCTGTTGCCACTTTGTCATGATCTAATTCAGCCTTTTTATAGACGGCGCTCTGAATTGGCAGTGCGTTTATTGCGTGATGCAATCGATAATCCCGGGTTGCATATCCACAAACCCGAGGGGTCAATATTTTTGTGGTTGTGGTTTGATGGCTTAAGCATAACCACCAGTGAACTTTATCAACGCTTAAAGCAAAAAGGTTTACTGATTGTACCCGGGAAATATTTCTTTCCAGGCCAGGCCACTGCTACCGACCATGCAGAAAGTTGTGTGCGCATGAATTATGTTCAGAGTGAGCAGGACCTGGCAAAAGGAATCGAAATACTGGCCCGGGAATTAAATGCATGCTGGTAGCCAAAGGCTGGCTTGCTCGTTACTTGGAAGTGTGTGTAAAAACACCATCCCAGTCATCACCTGGAGGCTCATTGCGGAAAAAAGCAACTCGATCCAGGTAAACCTGGTAGAGCAGCCGGCCAGGATTCAGGCGAGTCAAATTGAAAAAGTCCAGCTCTGCCTTACCCCAGGATTGTGCGCGAAAGTGATTTAATGCCTGCTTGTAGGCCCTGAGTTCCGATGTTACCGATTTTTCAAGGTCGTTCTTGTGGCCGATGGGTTCGAAAATGGCAACAGGTTCGTTCTTGCCTTTAACCCTGACCAGGTCGAGTTCACGAAAAACGAATTCCGGGATTTCAGCCATGGTGGTCTCACTGACAATGATGTTTACGCCATAGTTTTTGGTTAAGCCTTCTAGTCGGGACCCAAGGTTCACCGCGTCACCAAGTACGGTGTAAGCCATGCGAAACTCCGAACCCATGTTGCCAACATTCATATTGCCAGTGTTCAACCCAATGCCTATATTTACGTCGGGCCATCCGCGTTGCTTAAAATCCTGCTGCATTATCTTAAGCTCATCCATCATTTCCATTGCGGCATATAGTGCATGTCGGGCGTGTTCTGAATCGGCGAGCGGTGCGCCCCAAAATGACATAATCGCATCACCCATGTACTTGTCGATGGTGCCTCGATTTTTGTGAATGACACGGGTCATTGGTGTCAGTAATGCGTTCATCAGCTGCGTTAGCTGCTTGGGATCCATGCCTTCCGAGATCGATGTGAATCCTCGTACGTCAGAGAACAGGACGGTCATCTCACGGTTTTCGCCTTCAAGCGAGTACTCCTGTGGAGATTCGCTCATCTCGTCGACCAGTTCCGGGGGAATATATTGACCGAACAGGTTAGCTAGTTGACGCTTTCCACGAGACTCGATAAAAAAGCCGTAAGTCATATGTAGCATAAATATCAGCACGATCAGCAGCAGAGGGCTTGCCAATGGCAGAATCAAATTACTATTCCAGGCGATGAAAGTACCAGCGATTACCATAGCGCCAATACCTAAAGTCCCAGCCGCGGCGAGTAACGGTGAAACCAGGGGTAGCAGCAATGCCATGCTTACGGCTATGACTACCAGTAGCACAAACTCGTAACCCAATGTCCAGGCCGGCATGTGTTTAATACGGTTGTCGAGAATTCCGGAAATAATATTGGCGTGGACTTCAACTCCAGGATAGATATTCTGTACCGGGGTAGAACGCAAATCGAGAAGGCCGGGTGCCGAGGTGCCGACCAGCACTATCTTTCCTTTCAATAGTTCCGCGTCAGCTTCTCCGTTGAGAATTTTATAGGCAGGTATATAAGGAAAGCTGCCCTGCCTACCTCGATAGGGCACAAACACTGCACCGTTGGCATCAACCGGCATTCGAAAATCCCGCACATTGATCGTCTCGAGTGCGTAGTATTCCTTACCGCCTTTGGCCCCATCGGTTTCTACCACTAATTCGATATCGGCTGCATCGAGATGTGCTTGCGTCGTAGCCAGGGCGAGTGAGGCAAACAGGTAACCTTCGTAGGCCTGTATTAGCGGTACGCGACGAAATACACCATCGGCATCGACAAAAGGGTTATCGAAATATCCGCCGGATCTTGCCGACGCCTGCAGTATCCCGAGATTACCACCGTAGCCCACTGCCTTGTTAATCGGCAAACGTTCACTCCATTGCACGTCCATCCGGGTCAGTGCCGGCGGTAATAATCCGGTTATGCCCAATTCGCCTTCCTGTAAATTAGTTTTAAAGTAATATCCCAGCACAACGTTTTTCCCGATCAGGCTTTCGGCAAAAATATCATCATGCATCAGGCTTGGGCGAATTCTGTCGAGTTCCCTCAGATAGGTGCTGTTGTTCTTTAACGTGGTGCGGGCGAGGCGCTCAAATTGCTCCAGGCCAGAACTCTCGTCCTTCTCCGCAAATACAATGTCAAAGCCTACGACATCGACCTGGTAAAGCCCGAACAGGTTTTCAACAAATGTCGCCAAGCGGTCGCGACCCCAGGGCCAGCGACCGACTTCGGCTAGTGAGTTTTCATCGATATCGATGATTACGATGCGGTCGTCAATCGTATCGGGACGGGTAAAATTGAGCCTTGAATCATAGGTCCAATTCTCTAGCTGCTTGATAAACGGGTATTTAATCAGGCCGGAAGTGTCAATCAGCAGTACGCACAGGATCAGTGCGCTAAGCACTAATCGGATGATGCGCTGTAGTTGCATTGCTTGCTCCCGAAATTAAGCTCGAGCGAGCAGTCGTCGGTAGGAACTACTTCAGGTAAAATTCCATTTTTACACCAGCGACCTCAATAATGTCGTGGCTTTTCAGTTCGTGAGCATTCGATCCAATTGGTGAGCCGCCGACTTTTGGAACGCTATTATTTGGGCCACCATCGACATGAATCAGAAAGAAACCCTGAGGACGCCGGGTGATTGCGGCAACCTGTACCCCGGGCTGACCGATCGTTGTTAAGGCCTTGGTGAGTATCAATTCCTTACCAGCATTTGCGCCACTCAAGAGTTGCAGGCAGGCTTCCCTGTTTGCCATCGGTGAAGCTGCCGTGGCCGCGGCCTCGGAAGCAATCGCAGCGGATATCTTCTGCACCGATTTATCAATTTCCTTGCCGCCAGCTTCTTCGGGCATACCCGCTTCGCCAGGGCGAATAATCATGGTTTGCTCAAAATCCTGTTCGCCACTGCCGGAACTATTTTGATAGATTATCTGATACTTGCCCAGAGTAATGTTGTCACCATTTTCAAGCGCGTGTTTCTTTACAAGCTTGCCATTAACGTAGGTCCCGTTGGTACTGCCGAGATCTTCGAGAAAGGAATCTTCAAGTATGGTAATTACCTGGGCATGTCTGCCACTGACCGACAGGTTGTCGATCTGGATATCATTACCAGGCTTGCGGCCAATAGTAGTTGTTTCATTGACCAATTCGAACTCGGTTTTTTCGCCCGTGCTTGATGTCGTGATCAGTTTTGCGACCATTTTATTATCCAGCCTCTTGAGTATGTTTCTACTGGGTGTAATCCGTTATTAATCGAACCAAGCGACAATCTTTTTAACCCAGCCTATTTTCGACGAAAAGTCATCATCGATTCGGCACAACATTACCGAGATATTATCCTTTCCGCCATTCTGGTTTGCCTTTGTAATCAATTGCTTGGCAGCT
Organism: uncultured Gammaproteobacteria bacterium; assembly: GCA_964196225.1. Lineage (GTDB taxonomy): Bacteria > Pseudomonadota > Gammaproteobacteria. The sequence continues at coordinate 49,511 of CAXMSP010000143.1, forward strand.
TCTTCTAGATTAGCACTAAATTGCTTAATAGTTAAGTATATATCTTCATCTTCAACTAAATCAGTTAATCCATCTGAACATAGCAAATATATGTCATTTTTCAGAACTATATCTTCCTGAATGTCTGGCATGACGACCGGATCGATGCCTAAAGCACGCGTGACCAGGTTTTTATTCATTGAATTACGGGCTTCTTCGGGGGTATAAAAGCCCCGATCAATGAGTTCCTGCAGTAATGAGTGATCCTTGGTAATTTGTTCTAACTTATCTGCACGCATTCGATAACATCGTGAATCGCCAATATGCGCGAGTGAAAATGAATTGTTGTAAAACTGCAACACAACGATCGTGGTACCCATACCCTTGTGTTCGGCGTTTTCTTCGGCAGTTTTATAGACCAGTTCGTTTGCAGCAACAACAGCGTTCTGTATACATATAGATTCCATCGAGAATCCGCTTCCTGCGTCAACCTCTCCGGGCGTAATTTTGGATATATTTTGCTGCAGTTGGTGGATGATAGTATCGACTGTCAAGTTACTCGCGATTTCACCTCCGCGATGCCCTCCCATGCCGTCAGCGAGCACCACGATTCCGAGCGCACTGTCGTAACCGATAGCATCCTCGTTTTTACGGCGTACGATTCCGGTATCCGTCAGCCCCATGATTGTAATTTTATCTTGCAAATTCATTTGACAGTCGGGATTAAGCCTTCAGCAAAACTTTCAAGGCATCAGCGAACTCAGCACCGCTCTGATACCGCAGTTCTACGTCCTTCAGTAAGGCCTTGTTGATGACGGCAGCAAGGGCTTCCGGGATATCGGCGCGGATGGTTCTGACATCTGCGGCTTCTTCATTGGTAATTTTAAACATCAAATTTGCCATCGAATCGGCTTTAAAGGGCAATGAGCCCGATAACATTTGGTAAAGCAAAACGCCAAGAGAAAATAAATCTGAACGACCATCGACCTTTTTACCCGCAAGTTGTTCCGGCGACATGTACGATGGCGTGCCCAACACCATACCGGTTTTAGTTTTGCTTGAATCCGTAATTCGGGCAATGCCGAAATCGGTTATCTTAACGGTATTCGACTCGGGCTCAAACATAATATTAGCGGGTTTGATGTCGCGATGAACGATATTTTGCTTGTGCGCAAAATCGAGGCCTTCGGCGGAGCGAGCAACGATACTGATCACCGTGCGCATGTCCATGAGATTATCGGGTTTACAGTATCTTGCAAGATCATGGCTATTGAGAAATTCCATTGCGATATAAGCAAGGTCATGCTCTTCACCGGAATCGTAGATGGTGACAATGTTGGGGTGATTAAGACGACCTGCGGTCTCGGTTTCGCGGAAGAACCGTTCCTTGACTTCATCTAGTTCGTCTTCCTCAAATTCCGGGGTACTCCAACTAGGCGCCTTCAAGGTCACCGGGGTCGGCGCTGTCAACTCCATCTTTTAATACGTAAGATTCGATATCTTTTTCATTCAGCAGAAATGAAGCCGCCGAACTGCGGCGACCAGTATCGCAGTAAATCACGTACTTTTTCTGTGTATCCAGCGAATTGGCTTTCATGCGCAGGAATATCAGGGGGATATTAATACTGTCCTTGATGTGATTGGCCTTGTGTTCTGTCGGTAAGCGGACGTCAAACCAGACAGCACCAGCCTCAACCAGTTTCTTGGCCTCGGCATATTCAACCCAGTTAAGCAGCGGCTCGTTTAGCAGGGAATTGAAGTCTTCCTTGTTGAGACGCATCAAGTGGCCTTCGGAAAGCATGGTAATGGTAGCATTACGCTTGCTGTCGGAAATCAATGCCTCTTCACCAAAACTATCGCCAACTGAAAGCGTGGCGAGTTTTACTCCGTTGGGGTTGGCAGGTGTTGCGCGCGTAACCAGGCAACGTCCTTCCTTTATAATGTAAAAATAATCGCCTTCTGCATCTTGCTCGATTACTTTTTCACCGGGCTTGAAGCTGACTGACTCCATGCGCATGAACATCGCCTGAATGTTGGCTGGAGGAATGCGGTGAAAAGCTCGGGTTTGTAAAATACGAGTCATCCAGTCGGTTTCATCCTCATCTTCTTCTTCATCAACCCCTTCGACTGTATAGCTCCCCGTCTGATCCCAGGTCAGCATGATATCGAGCATGTCGCTGTTAATCTTGGTAATGACTGCCGCTGATTTTGCCCGCGCGGAGAGCGGTCGCGGAAATCCGTGTGCCAGGGGTTGCAAACCGTCGGGGGAACCCGCCTTGACCACCTTGACGACTTTTTTATCATCAACCAGCTCAATTTCGCCTTTCAATAGATAAACATGGAACTTGTCCGCATCCCCTTTCTTGAATACATAGTGACCAGGCTGTACCGCGACCGTCGATATTTTTTTGATTAATTCTTGAGCATTTTCTGGATTCAGAGAATTGATCGGTGATAGAGATTTGATTTGTTTGGGATCAATTTCAAGGCTCATGACGTATTCGGAAACCCATTGCGAGTGGCGTTAATTAGCGGCTATTTTGGCTTGTGGTACCGGATAAAGCAACTCTTGTGCTCAAAATTTCAAAGCCGCGTCACCGACCCGATAGCGTTAGCCTGACTGGCTGGTGATGTCGACGTAAAGCTTAAGTTTCTGCCCGGGATGCAGATACTTGCCGACCCGATTCCAGCGTTTAATATCGGCAACGCGAATGTTGAACCGATTCGCAATAAGGTAGAGCGAGTCTCCCTTTCTGACCGTATAGCGCAGCGTATGCAACGCGTTACTTGGTCGGGTTTGATTGATGCTGACAGTTTGCGAGAGGCTGGCTCGTGTCCATACCACTAATTTCTGGCCGACACTGAGCGTATCGATCAGCGCAATGCCATTCCATTTGGCAAGCGCCTGGGTAGTGACATTGTAATTTCTCGATATACTCCACAGGCTTTGGCCTGGCCGAACAATATGGATGCGCTTGGTACCCGAGCGGTTGGTATTTTGTATTGCCGCTTTACGCGAGTTTTCGCTAAGCGTGTAGGTATTTAATGATTTAGTTGCGGTTGGAACCATTAAATATTTACCCGCACGGATCTGGTTGCCGCGGATATTATTGACTTTCTTGATCAGGCCAACGGTAGTGCGATACTTTTTCGAGATATGGCTCAGGGTTTCCCCGTTTCTGATTTTGTGGCGTACCCAATTGATGCGTTCACTGGGTGGGACCTTGGCCACGGCAAGTTTAAATTGCTCGGCTTTTTCACGAGGTAAGAGCAGCCTGTGTGGACCGTTGGGTGCGCTCGCCCAGCGATTGAATGCCGGATTGAGTTGGTAGAGCTGGTTAACTGTTATGCCGGCAAGTTCGGAGGCGAGCGCCAGGTCTATCTGGCCGTCCAGCTCGACAACCTCATAGCTAACCTGGTTATTAACCGGAATCAAATCGAGTTCATATTTTTCCGGATTGGCAAACAGTTCCCTGAGTGCAAATAGCTTGGGGACGTAAGCCCGGGTTTCATTGCGGATTTTTGTTAAGTGCCAGAAATCGGTTTTGCGTTTACGTTTCTTGTTGTAACGAACGGCATTACGAATCTTTCCGGGACCCGCGTTGTAAGCCGCAAGCGCCAGCTCCCAGTCCCCATCAAACTGTTGCGCCAGGCTGTCAAGGTATGAAATCGCCGCATGGGTAGACTCGATAATGTCTCGACGACCGTCGTACCACCAGTTCTGTTTGAGACCCAGGAAACGACCTGTCGACGGGATGATTTGCCACATTCCGGAAGCACGCCCGTGCGAGTATGCAAAAGCCTGGTAAGCAGATTCTACGATGGGTAGTAGGGCTAATTCACTCGGCAGGTTTCGCCTTTCAAGCTCGTCAAGTACAAACGGTAAAATCGGACGCGCTCTTTCCATGACGCGTTGCAGGTAGCCGGGGTGGTCGAGAAACCATTTCAATTGGACGCGTACCCGTGAGTTATCAACGGCGTTTAATCGCATGCCTTTTTGTAATCGGTACCAGGCGTTGTGATTTCTGCGAGTCTCTAGTAGCGATGCCTTGATCGCGGCGACTGCCTGTGTCTCTGCGTGCAGCTGATTTTCCATCGCCTGCGCCGCCATCGCCTGCGCCGCCATTGCCTGTGTCGTTATTGCCTTTTCAGCCTGGGCCACCTGAAGCTCGGTCTCGAAATCTAGCGCTGAGTAATCTTGTTCTCGCCAGGTAAAATCAGCTGCATTTGCGGCAAATTGGGGCTTGTTGGTGTCGGTAGAGTCAACGCTAACAACAGGTGTCGCGATGGATACTGCCTGCGTATTATCCAGCGAAGTATCGTGCCCCAGGTTGGTACAAGCCGCTACTAGCAGCGCTATAAATAGCGCGACCAATATAATCCGGACCCCATTCAAAGGCTTTTGCTCGAGAAACATTAGTAAGGTATAGGCTAAGAGACTAGAATAATCCAATTGTACCTTCGGATTGATAATTTTTAAATGAGATTTTGGCGACAAACTACTAACAGCAAAGGTTTTACGAATATTGATGACTGGTATTTGAGTGAAACTGGGCATAATTTGCTCAACGAACTCACGGAAAGGATTAGTCCGCTACTGGCTACGACATTCGGTTACTATTCGCTACAGATCGGTTGCACTGGATTGGCCACTCGACTACAGGAAAGTTGCCGTGTTAAGCACCAATTCACGCTAAATGATCTTGATTCTGAAGCCGAAATACGGGCAACTCCTTCGATGCTGCCAATCGCATCAGACAGTGTCGACCTGGTAATTTTAATGCACCATCTGTCTAATACAGGTGAGCCGCATGCTGTGTTGCGCGAGGCATTTCGAATTTTGATACCGGAAGGAAAGCTGGTGATAATCGATTTCAACCCAACATCGCTATGGGGACTGCGCCATTTTTTCCAGGGCTGGTTAGAACATGTCCCTTTCAATGGCCATTTTTATACCGCCAAACGAATCGATGACTGGATGCGCCTGCTCGGTTTCGATCAACTCTGCCACCATCGCGTTGGATACTTACCACCCATTCAAAAGGCGTCAATAACACGCCATTTGAGTTGGCTGGAGAAAGGCACACGGAAATGGTTACCAGTGCTGGGTGCGCTTAATTTGCTGGTTTACAGCAAGAGTATTTCGCCTTTGACCCCGGTACGCCATCGTTGGGTTGTCCGCAAGTTACTTGCCAGCAAGGTTGCACGTCCAAGTGTCGGGCGAGGTATGAGGTATGACCGCTAAGTCATTATGAGTGTCAAGGTCGTTATTTATACTGACGGGGCCTGCCGTGGTAATCCTGGTCCTGGAGGGTGGGGGGTTGTTTTGCGTTATCAGGGAAACCTGAAAACCCTGAAAGGCTTCGATTCCGAGACAACCAACAATCGGATGGAACTAACCGCGGTTATCGAGGGACTCCGGACACTTACCCGTTCCTGCGATATCGAACTGCACACCGATTCGAAGTATGTTATGCAGGGAGTCAACGAATGGTTGAGCAACTGGAAACGCAATGGCTGGAAAACTGCAGCCAAAAAGCCCGTCAAGAATATTGATCTCTGGCAACAGTTAGACGATGAAGTTAGCCGTCATGAGATTGACTGGAACTGGGTCAAAGGCCATTCCGGTGTTGAAGATAATGAGTTCGCGGACCAACTTGCAAATGCAGCTATAGATGCAGAGACACTGGTATGAGACAGGTAGTACTGGATACGGAAACAACCGGGCTCGAGGTTAGCCAGGGACACCGTATTATCGAGATCGGATGTATCGAGCTGGTAAACAGGCGAGTCACCGGAAATCACTGGCACTATTACATCAATCCTGACCGAGAAATCGATAGCGGGGCCTTCGAGGTGCATGGAATAAGCACCGAGTTTCTGCAGGACAAGCAGCACTTTGCCGAGCTTGCCGAAGATTTCTGTAATTATGTTGCGGGGGCCGAACTCGTTATTCACAATGCACCATTTGATATCGGCTTTCTGAATCACGAGTTATCGCTGCTGCAACCAGCGCTGGCGGAGTTGCAGCAGAGCTGCAGTATTCTCGATACGCTATTGCTGGCACGCCAGAAGCACCCAGGCCAGAAAAATAATCTTGATGCATTGTGTAAGCGTTACGGTATAGACAATAGCAATCGAAGTCTGCACGGCGCATTGCTCGATGCGCGCATTCTTGCTGATGTTTACCTTGCGATGACCGGTGGCCAAACCAGTCTTGGACTGGAAGCGGAGCAGGACGCCGATACAACACCCGAGCAGACCGAAATACAACGCATTGAATCCGGGCAGCCGCTGCCATTGTGGCAGGTTGACGAAGCTGCGCAGCAAGCCAATCGCGAATACATCGAATTTCTCGCAGTCCAGCACGACGACCCCGCCTGGAAGTAACGCCGCAGGCGTCCTCCCAAATTCTTGCCTTTCTAGCAAAGCGGCAACCGAAGGAACTCCTCGCGACTGACTGGGTGGCCTGCGGCTTCCTGAAAAGGCAACGATTTTGAAGGGCAAGGCGAGACTCGACCTCCCTGTCTCGACTCGCCACAGGCCGCATCCCTGCGGCCTGACCCTCCAAAATCGCTGCCTTTTCAGCACCCAGTCTTTACGTCGCAAGGAGTTCCTTCGGTTGCCTCGCCACACTTTTGCAATCATTTGCCCGAGGCGGCTCGCTATCAAGTCCCGATGTCTATGCCGTAGGCCAGATTCTGCAAACATGGTTTTGGATTAGGAAGGTTTGAGGATACGGGCCTGGTCGCGTTTCCAGTCGCGGTCCTTGATGCTGGCGCGCTTATCATGGGCTTTCTTGCCCTTGGCGATACCGATTTTCAGCTTGGCGCGGCCACGGATCCAGTAGGCTGAAAGCGCTACCAGGGTATAGCCCTTGCGTTCGACCATGCCGACCAGGCGATCAATTTCATTGCGATGAGCCAGTAACTTGCGCGTGCGCGTGGGATTGGGGGTGACGTGTGAGGAAGCACTGTTGAGCGGGCTTATATGCGCACCTATTAGCCAGAGCTCACTGTTCTTAAGCATGACATAGGTTTCCCTTAACTGCAGGTTTCCGGCACGTAAGCTTTTGACTTCCCAGCCCTCGAGGACCATGCCGACCTCGATTTCATCCTCGATGGAATAATCGTGGCGTGCGATGCGATTAAGTGCGATCGTGTTGTCGGAAGACTTGTTCTTTTTCTTGCCCATTTGGGGAATCTCTGCTTGGTGCGGCTGGCGGCCATATTCTCGGGTTAATTTCAGGACATGACAAGCAAATCCCACATGGTACTCCTTCAATGAGATATCTCAGGATGCAGCCAGTCAGGAAGCGGTTAGCTGCTAGGCGTGCGACCGCAGGACTAGCCGTAGCTAATTCAAGGGAGCATAACAACACAGAGGGCCTGCCATTCCTTGCGGACTGCGCCTTGCCTTGGCCAATTTGGGGCACTCTGCATCCTGAGATATCTCATTGAAGGAGTACTAGCGCCTTGAAAACCTACCGGTCTTCACTATACACTCTCGCTCTTGCAATGGTGACCTGCTTCGGTCCCTTCGTGACAATTATCTGTAAATCCCGCCAGACCCGGAAGGGAGCAACGGTAGCAGGGACATTGGGTGCGGCGGTGTGCTGAATCAGGTCGCCTCCAGTTTCTCAATGAAAAGCCCGGCTACCACTAAATCCAAATGAGTTACCAGGTACTAGCACGCAAATGGCGTCCGGCTATTTTCAAGCAAATGGTCGGCCAGGAACACGTGTTGCAGGCATTGGTAAATGCGCTCGACAGTAATCGATTGCATCATGCTTACCTGTTCACCGGAACCCGAGGTGTCGGCAAGACAACGATTGCGAGAATTTTCGCAAAGTCATTGAACTGCGAGCAGGGTATTAGCTCTGAGCCTTGTGGGAGTTGCTCTTCCTGTCTTGAGATTGACGAGGGGCGTAGTGTCGATCTGATCGAAATTGATGCAGCATCGCGCACCGGGGTCGATGACATGCGGGAATTATTGGACAATGTACAGTATGCCCCGACTCGTGGACGCTTCAAGATCTACCTGATCGATGAAGTCCACATGCTGTCCAGGCATAGCTTCAATGCGTTGTTAAAAACCCTCGAAGAACCGCCGCCGCATATCAAATTCTTGCTGGCTACCACCGATCCTCAAAAAGTCCCGGTTACTGTTTTATCCCGGTGCCTGCAATTCAATTTAAAGCGCATGTCAAAATCGCAGATACTTTCACAATTGCAGTTCCTGACCGAACAGGAAAAAGTGGAATCTGACACGACTGCACTTACCCAGCTTGCCAGCGCCGCCGACGGCAGTATGCGTGATGCGCTCAGTTTACTCGATCAGGCGATAGGTTATGGTGGTGGGGCAGTGCGACAGGAAGCGGTCGAATCGATGTTGGGTTCAATATCACGTGATTACCTGGTACGGCTATTTACCGCTTTATATGATCAGCAGGCGGCAGGGTTGTTGAATGAAGCACGTGCAGTCATCGAGCATAATCCGGATTATCAGCGGGTTTGTGCCGAGATGATTACGCTGCTACAGCAGATTGCGTTGTACCAGAGTGATCCGAAACTGGCAAACGAGGACGAATTCGCTGAGGCATTGTTGCCGAAGTTCAGTGCACACTGGTCTCCTGAGGAGGTTCAGCTCTATTACCAGATACTTCTGCAAGGGCGCCAGGATTTGTTGATCTGTCCCGATGAGGCGTCGGGTTTTGAGATGTTGATGTTGCGTTTACTGGCGTTTACGCCCCAATCCGAACCAAAAAACGAGACGATCGAGGTAAAAAAAAAGCCTGAATCAAAAGTTTCGCTAAGCAGCGAGGGGCACACTCCAACACCGCCCAAACCCGCACAGGAAGAAAGCAATCAGATTCACTTGCCGCCCCCGACTGACACGGTTAACCAGGTGCAAATCGCTTCGACTGCTACTGGGTCGCTCGACTGGTCGGGGCTGGTTTATGAACTGGGATTAACCGGATTGGCACAGGAGATCGTTGCAAATAGTCTGCTCGAATCCTACCGGGACGGTAGATTGAAGCTGCAGCTGCAGCCCGAAATACATGAACTCGTAAACGACCTGATAAAGGCTGAAATTACGCAGGCCCTGGAGCAAAAACTTGGGGTATCATTGCACCTGGACCTTGCCGCAACGGGAGTAACCGGGGGCCAAACCCCTTTACAGGCGAAAATACAGCGTCAGCAGCAGGAACGTCTTGTGGCGATCGATGCGATCAGGGATGAAAAACTGGTAAAAAAGTTGCAGCATGCCTTTTCCGCCGAGCTTGATGAAGCTAGTGTGGTTAAGATCGAAAACAATCATTAGTAATGAGGTGATGTAATGAAAGGTGCGCTCGGAGATATGATGAAGAAGGCGCAGGAAATGCAGGAAAACATGCAAAAGGCGCAGGCTGAGCTGGCGAAAAAAGAAGTAATCGGCGAGGCGGGCGGGGGCATGGTTTCAGTCGTTATGCGTGGCACCCATGAGGTTAACCGTGTCACCATTGACCCCAGCCTGGTTGATGAAGATGTTGAAATGCTTGAGGACCTGTTAGCTGCTGCCGTCAACGATGCAGTCCATAAAGTTGAGAAATCAAATCAGGACGCGATGCAGGAAATGACGGCGGGATTGAACTTGCCCCCCGGCTTCAAATTACCCTTCTAAACCAATGTCATCACCCAGCCTGGACGAACTGATTACGTCGTTGAAATGCTTGCCTGGAGTAGGCCAGAAGTCTGCTCAGCGTATGGCTTTGCATTTGCTCGAGCGCGAACAGGAGGGCGCAAGGCGTATATCAGCTGCGATTTCAAATGCTATTGATACTGTTAAACACTGCCAGCGCTGTCGGAATTTTTCTGACGACGAGGTTTGCGAAATCTGCAGTGATACGGGGCGTGACCAGGGAACGGTGTGTGTTGTCGAGACTCCTGCTGACGTGCTGGCAGTGGAGTCATCAGCGGCCTATCGGGGGCGATATTTCGTATTACTGGGTCGACTTTCACCCCTGGATGGTTATGGACCCGGACAATTGGGTCTTGACGAGCTTGAGAATCAGCTTGGCGAGGGAGGCACCCAGGAAGTGATCCTCGCTACGAGTGCCACGGTGGAAGGTGATATCACTGCACAATATATCGCTGATTTCGCTGCCAGGCATGGGATCAGGAGCAGTCGACTTGCCCGCGGTATTCCGATAGGTGGCGAACTTGAGTTTGTCGACAGTAGCACATTGTCGAAAGCACTGTCAGGTCGACAGAAAATAGATTAGAAGTTTGCGCAACGCAGGGGAGGCATAATGCCCGAAACCATATTTTCCAAGATTATTAACCACGAACTACCGGCTGATATAGTCTACGAAGACGATGCAATCATCGCTTTTCGTGATATTAATCCGCAGGCGCCGGTTCACGTCTTGATCGTCCCTAAAGTTGATATTGCAACGGTTAACGATATCAAGCCTGAACAGGCGGAATTGATCGGTAAAATGGTGTTAACAGCACAACAGATTGCTGTTGACGAAGATATCGCCGAAGACGGGTACCGACTTGTGATTAACTGTAATCGTCACGGCTGCCAGGAGGTGTTTCATCTGCACCTGCATTTGGTCGGCGGCAGGCAGCTGCGCGGAATTTCGGCGGGTTAGCCAGCCTTGACCTGGCCCTGCATTTTCACGTAATTCAGGTATCGTGATTTTGCTATCTGCCCGGTCTCGACCGCATCGTTTACGGCGCATTTGGGCTCGTTGAGATGCAGGCAATTGTGAAAACGGCAGTTTACGGCATATTCTGAAATTTCCCGGAAACCACTTGCGAGGGGCCTGTCTTTATCGACGAATGGATTGAAGCCCCGTATCCCTGGAGTATCGATCAAATTTCCCCCTGAAGGTAAATGGTAAAGTCGACTGGCGCGCGTGGTATGGCGTCCTTCTTCATTAGTTTCGGAAATGCTCGCGATTTTGATTTCTGCGTCGGGTAGCAGCCACTTGGTTAGCGACGACTTGCCAACACCGGATACCCCGCTTAGTACCGAAACCTGGCCGGGTAATAAAGCCGTAAAACCCCCCATTCCCTGCCCGGCTTTTACACTTGTGGTTACCAGTTTGTAACCCAGGGGCTCGTAGATGCTCTCCAGTTTAAAAGGATCATCCTCGCCAGTCAGCAGGTCAATTTTATTCAGCAGGATGCAGGCTTCGATATGCTGTTGTTCTGCCGATAGCAGGTACTGATCGAGTAAGAAAAGGTTAGGTTCGGGTGAAACCGCGAGACAAACAAACAACTGGTTGATGTTAGCGGCAACGGCTCGAACCTGTCCAAAACCGTCGATACGCTGAAGCAGGTTGGCACGTGACAAAATTGCGAGGACACGATGTTCCTGGCTGGTGGTAGTTTCGATAGCTACGCGGTCGCCGCAGACGATAGCGCCGAGATTTGTCTTGATCTTGCAGTCGGCGGAAACACCCGATTCGAACTCTACCAGGATGCGACCTCCCTGGTGTGAGACGACTGTGCCGTGCTGATGCTCAGCGCTTGCCGAAACCTCTAGTTGAGCCGCCTGGATGCGATTCTTTTGCTGCTCACTAAGTCTGCGTTTCGCCATGCAATTGCATTCTCATATCGGCTCACAGGTGCTACGGCTTCTCCGATTAATCTGATGATCCTCCGGATGCTATGGCTTCCAGGTGATTGATGCGAATCGTGGCCGGTGGATGCGAATCATAGAACATCGAATGGAGCGGGTCGGGGGTCAGCGTGCTGGCGTTGTCGCGATACAGATTTACCAATGCTGAAATTAATGCCTTGTAGTTGCTGTTCGAATGCGCGAATTCATCGGCCTCAAATTCGTGCTTACGTGAAATGGCTGAGAATAGCGGGCTTACGAAATAGGTGAACACCGGCATAATCATCATGAAGAGAATCAGTGCGGTGTGGGTCGAGGCAGTTTCTACTCCGAGTGAACCATAAAACCAGTCGGAGCGCATCAACCAGGCCAGCAGCGCGAATCCGGCGAACGAAATTGCACTCGACAGCAGTAGCGACTTCTTGATGTGATTACGTTTGAAGTGCCCTAGTTCGTGCGCGAGCACAGCCTCTACCTCTTCCTCCGACAACGAGTCGAGCAAGGTATCGTAGAACACAATGCGCTTGTTTTTGCCGAACCCGGTGAAATAGGCGTTGCCATGTGATGAACGGCGTGAGCCATCAACCACGAAGACACCCTGGCTTTGAAAGCCGCAACGACCAAGCAATTCCTCGATGCGGGTGCGCATTGACGCGTCTTCCAACTGGTTGAATTTATTAAAGATTGGAGCGATAAATGCCGGGTAGGCCCAGATCATGATTAAACTGAAGCTCACCCATAACAGCCAGGCGTAAACCCACCAGTTCTCACCCGCCTGGTTCATCAGCCATAAGATTGCGGCCACCAAGGGCACGCCGATTATGATTATCAACAAAGCAGTTTTCACGAGGTCCAGCACCCAGGTTTTTATGGTGGTGTGATTAAACCCGAAACGCTCCTCGGTGATAAAAGTCTGGTAAAGCGAAAACGGTAAATTCAGGATTGCCGAAATCACGCTCACAGAAAAAATGAAAGCGATACCTGTGACTAGCGCAGAATATCCAAACGCTGACCACCATTGGTCAACCAGGTTTAATCCGCCACCAATGGTCCAGACAAGTAACCAAAGGGTCTCCCATGCCAGCATTATTCTGCCCACGCGCAACTTGGTGCAGCTGTAGTCTGCTGCCCGGTGGTGATCTTTGAGGTCGATTCTGTCGGCAAATGCATCGGGAACCCTGGCATAATGGGCCTGGATATGACTGATCTGTCGTTGACCCAGCCATAGGCGAACCAATACCGATGCGGCAACAAAGCTTAAAAATACTGCGGTGAATAAATGCATGCATCAACCAGTGGTAAAAACTTGCTATAGTTTAGCGCATATTGAAAATACATGAAGCCCGGAGAGTTTGATAAGGATGGATGAAAATAACTTGATTTGGATCGATCTTGAAATGACCGGCCTGGATACACAAAATGATCAGATTATCGAAATAGCAACGGTGGTGACGGACTCAACCCTGACCATTCTTGCACAAGGTCCGGTGATTGCAATTCATCAACCGGACGAGATCATGAACGCGATGGATGCCTGGAATACGAGTCACCACGGTGATTCCGGGTTGACCAGTCGCGTTAGCCAAAGTGCGACCACTGCAGAAGACGCCGAGCGAGAAACCCTGGAGTTTTTACGTCAATATGTTGCCCCGGGGAAATCCCCCATGTGTGGCAACAGTATCTGCCAGGATCGACGCTTCATGGCGCGCCTGATGCCAGAACTGGAAGCTTTTTTCCACTACCGTAATCTGGATGTGAGCACGTTGAAGGAATTAGCGCGTATGTGGAAACCCGAGCTGACCGGGGGATTCGTAAAAAAAGGCGCGCATCTCGCGCTCGACGATATTCTCGAGTCGATTGAGGAGCTTAAATATTACCGTGAGCACCTGATCCGTAACTGAGGCCTGAAATTCGGGCTACTCATCGCCCGTTTGATAATCTCGATTTATTCATCCGGCTTGCGGGCCCGAGCCACCATTATCCAGTTCTCCAGCTAACCTGAAAAGTAGCACATTGACAGGCCTTTAAATTGATGTGGTCTCAAGGCCAGATGCTGAACGCCGAAATTTGCGCACAGGCTTAAAGATTCTTTATTTATGGCCGATAAACAGTCTCGACACTAGTATTCAATCAATAACCAGGCTTTCTATGGATCTCGCTTCCCTAATCGGTATTATTTCGGGTATCGGACTGATTGTCGCCGCAATCATTCTGGGCGGGGACATACACAACTTTTTCAACGTGCCCGGAGTTATGATTGTCATGGGGGGGACTATGGCCGCAACCTTGCTGACATTTCAGTTCAGGGATGTGCTGACCGCGTTTCGCAGCGCCTATTTTGTATTCTCCTCGCCCAAGCAGGATTCACAGGAGCTGATCAATACCATGATCAAGCTTGGCACCATCAGCAGACGCAAGGGTCTGCTGAGCCTGATGGATGTTAAGACCAAAACACCATTCCTGAAAAGGGTCTGCACCCTGATTGCCGATGCTGCCGATGAGGAAACCCTGCGTTCGGCAATGCGCACCGAAATTGAATCCATGCAAATGCGACACTACATTGTGCAGGATGTGTTTCGCAAAATGGCAATGTATGCCCCTTCTTTTGGCATGCTGGGTACCCTGATTGGTCTAGTCCAGATGCTTTCGTTACTGGCAAGCCCGGACAACCTGGGTCCCGCGATGGCCATTGCCCTGTTGACGACCTTTTACGGCACGCTGTTATCGACCACCATATTCCTGCCTATCGCCGGAAAATTACGTTCCAGGACGCTAGTTGAAGTCATGAACTTCGAGATTATTTTTCAAGGTGCGGTCAGCATACTGCAGGATAACAATCCGCTTTCGGTATACGAAAAACTGTCTTCGTTTGTACCGGCAAAAAAGCGTTAGCCCATGCAAAAACTGAGGCAGCGAAGCTGATGTCTGCGCGTTCATTCAGTGAGGCATTCGATGACGAGGAGGGAGGTAGTGCCTGGGTAGTTACCTTTGCCGACATGATGACCCTGATTCTGGTTTTCTTTATTTTGTTATACACGCTCGCGGATTTCGAGGATGAGGCCTATAAAGAGCTGATCGAATCAGTGCAGGTGATTGACGGGCATGGTAATCAAATCAGCGTCATCGATTTCGCAAAACGCGAAGGCAGAAATCCGGAGCCGCTTAAAGCGATTGAAGACATGCTTGGTATGAATCCCGGTAATGTTCCGGTAGAGAATATGAAACCCGCACTGGTAGCCGATTTGGAAAGTATGATAAGCAGTACCGATCTGGCAGACGGTGTGGATCTGGCCTTCGATGGCGATCAAATAAACTTGCAGATAGATGGACGTTATCTGTTTGAATCGGGGCAGGTCGAACTTAAGGATCGAGCCCGGTTTATATTTGCCAATCTTGCGCAAATGTTCAGAGACTACGCCGATTACAGCATCGCAATCAGGGGCCATACCGACGATCTTAATATCCAGACGACCCAGTTTCCCTCGAACTGGGAGCTTTCAGCGATACGTGCAACCACAGTATTGAGATTTTTTATCCAACTAGGGAATCGATCCCGAACGTATGACCGCAACCGGTTACGCAGATTACTTACCGTTGGTTGAGAATAATAGTACGGAAAACAGGGCCAGAAACCGGAGAGTTGAGTTTGTTCTGGAAAAAGAAAAAGAAAAAGACATTTGACGTAGAGCTCGATTCGCGCAACGACGATAATCGGGCGGCTTATCGGATTGCGCCTGAGCGCTCCAGGCCGGTAATCATCTCGATTATGGGTAATGCCTTCCATGCGCTCAATATCAGTGGTACGGGTGTTGCGTTTCGATCGCATAATTTTCCGGTTGGAACGCAAACAGCGGCGACCATTCGATTGCCCAGCGAAGATCTTATTTTTCCAGTCGTTTTAGAGGTGGTTGCCAAGCAGCGCGACCTATGTCGGTGCAGTTTTCGAGAAATACACGCAGATGCTGAAAATCTACTACACTCCTATATACTTGGGTTACAAAAGCGAAAAATCAGGCAAAACGGTCGGCATTAATGCGGTTGGTCTGCGGTAATGTAATTCGAATTATTTGAGATGGAAACTCGCTGAAATTCAGCTGTTTATTGGAACTATCTCTTGAATTGGATTGATTTTCAGTCTGAAATCGGCCATGATATGCGGTTCGTTGGCGATATAAAAACCAACAATGCCAAGTATCTGATTTTAATATATTTTTTGGGAAGCGGTCTTGATTAAACAGCGCACGTTGAAGAATGTTATCCGCGCCATGGGCGTTGGTCTGCATACAGGTAAAAAAGTCTATCTGACTTTGCGACCAGCACCGATTGATTCTGGTATCCGTTTTCGTCGAATTGACCTGGCTACTCCGGTCGAAATACTGGCTCGCCCGGAAAAAGTAGGCGATACCAACCTCTCTACAACCCTGGTTGAGAATGGTGTCCGTATCTCAACGGTGGAGCATCTGTTATCTGCGATTGCCGGCCTCGGTATCGATAATGCCTTCATCGACCTTAGCGCAGAAGAAGTGCCGATCATGGATGGTAGTTCAGGCCCGTTTGTGTTTCTGATTCAGTCGGCGGGAATCGTCGAGCAGAACCAGGCCAAGAGATTTATCAAAATCAAGAAGCCGATTCGAATTGAAGAGGGTGACAAGTGGGTCGAGTTCAAACCATTCAATGGTTTTAAAGTCAGCTTTGAAATCGATTTTGACCACCCGTTATTTACCAAACAAAAACAAACCTGCCATATCAATTTTTCTACCACCTCTTTCGTCAAGGAAGTAAGCCGGGCGCGAACCTTCGGATTTCAAAAGGATATAGAGTTTCTGCGCGCCAATAATCTCGCCCTGGGTGGCAGCCAGGACAATGCAATCGTACTCGATGATTACCGAGTCTTGAATGAAGACGGGTTGCGTTATGACAACGAGTTCGTCAAGCATAAGATTCTTGATTCAATCGGGGATCTCTATCTGCTGGGTCACAGTCTGATCGGTGCATTTTCCGGCTACAAATCAGGGCATGCACTGAACAACCGTTTGTTGCTGACTTTACTGGAAGATACAGATGCCTGGGAAGAAGTAACCTTTGAAGACGCTGCAACTGCTCCAATATCTTACGCCCAGCCCGTAGAAGCGACGGTATAGGTGAGAGCGTGAATATACTTTTTCTTTCATCTAGCAGGGGTCAAATTTGTGGGCTAAACCTCACAAAACCCTTGCATCTGTTGCTGATGATTGGAATGGTCGGGCTTATCGTCACGGGATCAGTGTATTTAGGTTATACCCTCAATCCCGACCAGGACAACCAGGCCCTGATCGACGAATGGCAGACGGATGTGCATCGCCAACAGGTGCAACTAAAGCATATCCGTGAAGAAGCTGATGCAAATATCGACGCACTTTCATCGCGCATAGGCCTGCTGCAGGCGCATGTGATGCGCCTGGACGCCCTGGGGCGCAAGCTGGTAAAAATGGCCAGAATTGATAAGAGCGAATTCGATTTCGAGAATACCCCTGCCCTGGGTGGACCTGAAACCGTTTCAGATAAAGTCGTTGAGCTGGATGAACTATCACTGGCCATCGATAGGCTAAGCCTGAAGCTTGAGGACCGAGAAGACAAACTGGTCATCATGGAAAATCTGGTACTGAATGAAAATCTGAAAAAAGAAGTTGAGCCCAGCGGCCGACCGATTATAAAGGGTTGGCTGTCTTCTTATTTTGGTATGCGCACCCATCCGTTGTCGGGACGCCGCGAGATGCACAAGGGAATCGACTTTGCGGGCAAAATGGGCGGCCCGGTCATCGCTGTTGCCAAAGGCGTGGTTACCTACGCGGGAAAACGTTATAACTATGGCGATCTGGTCGAAATAGCTCACGGCAATGGCTATACCACGCGCTATGCACATAACTCTAAAATTCTTGTGTCGGTAGGTGATACCATAGAAAAAGGCTTTCAGATAGCAGAAATTGGATCTTCTGGTCGATCTACTGGCCCACATGTTCATTTCGAAGTGTTACAAAACGGTCGTCAGATCAATCCGGTACGATTTATTCGTGCAGCGAATTAATCGGGAGTGCAGTTTTTCCGTCTTCACGCTTGAAACTTTTCAAGTAACCTCCACCTCTTAAAGCAGTCCTGTTGAAGCAGTCGTACGATGTTGTCTAAAATCACAAGAACGTTATTTGGTAGTCGTAACGACCGAATAATCAAAAAACTCAAGCAGCGTGTCACTCAGATTAATCAGTTCGAGCCGGAAATGCAGGCGCTCGACGATGCGCAATTACAACAAAAAACCGTACAACTCAAGCAGCGATTTGCGGACGGTGAAACGCTCGAACAACTGCTCGATGAAGCCTTCGCGGTGTGTCGTGAAGCATCGGTGCGGGCGCTTGGTATGCGACATTACGACGTACAACTGGTCGGTGGAATGATTCTGCACAATAACCAGATCACCGAAATGCGTACCGGCGAGGGTAAAACCCTGGTTGCAACTTTACCAGCCTATCTCAACGCGCTTAGCGGCAAGGGTGTCCATATAGTAACGGTGAATGATTACCTGGCGGAACGTGATGCTGAATGGATGGGGCGCGTGTATATCTATCTGGGCTTAAGCGTAGGGGTCGTCTTGAGTACCATGGATTATGACACCAAGCGCGCTTCCTACGGTGCTGACATCACTTATGGCACCAACAACCAGTTTGGTTTCGACTACATGCACGACAATTTATGTTTCGCACTCGAAGAACGGGTTCAGCGGGAATTAAATTACGCGATAGTCGATGAGGTTGACTCGATCCTGATCGATGAGGCTCGTACGCCATTAATTATATCCGGGCAGGCCAGCGACAGCTCCGATCTGTATACCCGGATCAATAAGATAATACCGCGTCTGACCCGGGTCGAGGTCGAAGATGGTCCCGGTGATTACAGTGTCGATGAAAAATCCAAGCAGGCATTCCTGACCGAATCAGGTCATGACACTGCTGAGCAATTGATGACCGAGTCCGGGCTGCTGAAAGACGGTGAAAGCCTTTACGATGCGGCCAATATTGCACTCGTGCATCATCTCAATGCCGGCCTGCGGGCACATGCGATTTACTCTAAAGATGTAGATTACCTTGTTCAGGATGGCTCGATCGTAATTGTCGATGAATTTACCGGGCGGACGATGCCAGGCAGGCGTTGGTCGGAAGGTTTGCACCAGGCGATCGAGGCAAAGGAAAACGTCAGTATTCAGCAAGAAAACCAGACCATTGCGTCAATCACTTTTCAAAACTACTTCAGGCTTTATAACAAGCTTGCCGGGATGACGGGTACTGCCGATACTGAAGCCTTCGAGTTCCAACAAATTTATGGCCTTGAAGTCGTTGTGGTACCTACCAATCAACTAATGGTCCGCGAAGATTTTGGTGATCTGATCTACCTCACTTCGCGGGAAAAATACGATTCGATTATCGAAGACATCCGCGACTGTGTCGGTCGTGGTCAACCGGTGCTGGTTGGTACCACCTCGGTTGAGACTTCCGAGTACCTGTCCGAGTTACTCGACAAAGTTAAGATTAAGCACCAGATACTGAACGCGAAACAGCACGAGCGCGAAGCAATGGTTATCGCCGATGCTGGCATGCCCGGTAAAGTTACCATAGCTACCAATATGGCAGGGCGCGGTACCGATATCGTACTGGGTGGAAACCTGGAAGTTCAGTTGAAAGATATTCCGGAAGATCAGGAACAACAACGCAACAAACTGAACGCCGAATGGCAACAGCTGCACGACCAGGTCATCGAGGCTGGTGGCTTGCATATCATCGGCACCGAGCGACACGAATCTCGTCGCATCGACAACCAGTTACGCGGTCGCTCGGGGCGCCAGGGTGATCCCGGTTCATCTCGTTTTTACCTGTCGATGGAAGACAGTCTGATGCGCATATTCGCATCCGAAAAAGTTGCGGGACTCATGCAAAAACTGGGTATGGAAGATGGCGAAGCGATCGAGCATCCCTGGGTTAGCCGGGCGATAGAAAATGCACAGCGCAAGGTCGAGGCCCACAACTTCGATATTCGTAAACAACTTTTACAGTACGACGATGTCGCCAACGATCAGCGCAAGGTTATCTACCAACAACGTAATGACCTGCTGCATAGCGAGAGCATCACAGAAGCGATCGCCAACATGCGCAAGGATGTGCTGCAGGGAGTATTTAGTGCCCATATCCCGCCGAATTCAATTGATGAGCAGTGGGATATTCCCGGTTTAGAGCAAATTCTGGCAAGTGAGTTTGGTGTTGATTTATCGATTCAGAGTTGGCTCGACAACGACGATCAAATCACCGATGAAGATATTCACGACCGAATTCTTGAGCAGTTTGAACAGGCCTACCAGGCCAAGGCAGATATGCTGGGTGAAGAACTACTGGTACGTCTTGAAAAAGAGATCACGTTGATGATTCTCGACCGACACTGGAAAGATCACCTGGCGGCGATGGATTATCTGCGCCAGGGGATCGGTCTACGAGGTTACGCGCAAAAAAATCCGGTTCAGGAATACAAGCGTGAATCATTCGAAATGTTTACCGATATGCTCGATGGTATTAACTACGAAGTGGTCCAGGCTTTGGCGCGGGTACAGATTCGGGGCGAAGAACAGGTTGAAGCGCTGGAGCAAAGCCACCAGCCGGACCAGGGCATGAAAATGGAGCATGCCAGTGCCCAGAATCCGCTTAATGCCAGGCAACAGGACGAAGATCAGCATCAGCCATACGTGCGCAAGGAACGTAAGGTAGGACGCAATGAGCCGTGTTGGTGTGGTTCCGGCAAAAAATTCAAGCAATGTCACGGTAAACTATAAGATTACCAATAATGGCCGTAGGATTAAAAGCGCCGGGAAATCTGCATCCGATCCAGGGCATTCGCCTGGCCGCGACGCATAGCGGCATCAAACAGGATAACAGGCTTAAAGACCTTGCCCTGATCGAAATTGAAGATGGATCAAGTGTCGCGGCTGTATTTACCCGCAATCGTTTCTGTGCGGCACCGGTAACGGTTGCACGTCAGCATCTCGCGCAATTTCCGGGATCTCGCTACCTGCTGATAAATTCCGGCAATGCCAATGCCGGTACCGGCGTTGATGGAATGGATGCTGCTCTCCAGAGTTGCAAAGCTGTCGCCGAAAATGCTGGTGTAAACCCCGAAGCCGTACTGCCATTCTCTACCGGAGTGATCGCTGCTCCCTTACCCCTGGATAAAATAATCGCTGCCATTCCATCCTTGTATGCTTCTCTGCAGACTGATAACTGGTTGCAGGTAGCCGAGGCGATAATGACCACTGATACGCAGCCCAAGGCCTGCAGTAAACAGGTTGTCATCGATGGTCGCCCGGTATCGATAACCGGGATATCGAAAGGTTCTGGCATGATTAAACCGGATATGGCAACCATGCTGAGTTACGTTGCGACTGATGCGATGATCGAGCCCGAGGAATTACGCCTTTTACTTGCACAGGTGGTGGCCTGCTCATTTAACTCGATTACGGTAGACGGTGATACATCGACTAATGATTCCTGCGTGTTGGTTGCCACGGGCTGCAGCAGTGTGAGGGTATCCGCCAGTAGTATCGATTTTGTCGTCGCACTGACACAGGTTTTTGAGCAACTTGCGCAAGCGATTATTCGCGATGCCGAGGGTGCAACCAAATTTGTCGAGATAGAGGTCCAGCAGGCGCCAAGCGTCGCCGATGCGAGAGAAGTCGCCTACTGTATCGCGCATTCGCCGCTGGTCAAGACGGCCCTGTATGCATCGGATCCCAATTGGGGGCGAATTATGGCAGCAATCGGCCGGGCTCCAGTTGACAGTCTCGACATTGATCTTGTCGATCTCTATCTTGGTGATACCTGTTTGCTGAGGCAGGGTTTGCCAGACCCTGAGTATACCGAGGCAAAAGGGCAGACTGCGATGACTGGTGAGGAGATCAGTATCCGGGTTAATCTGAATCTGGGAGGAGCCGCCGCCAGGGTCTGGACATCCGATTTGTCTTACGATTATGTCAAGATTAATGCCGAATACCGAAGCTAGCAAGGCCATAATCAACCCAACCACGATTGCCGAAGATCACATCCATGTGGTTGCAGCGATAATCTGGCGGCAGCCGCATCGGCAGCAGTTTCTGATTACACAGCGCCAAAAGGGCAAGCATCTGGAAGATTACTGGGAGTTTCCGGGAGGCAAGCTGGAAACGAAGGAATCGCCATGGCAGGGCCTGCAGCGAGAGTTGCGCGAGGAAGTCAACATTCAGTCGAAGCGGGCATCACCATTCATGCAGGTATATTACCGTTATCCGGATCGTAATATTTTACTCGATACGTGGTTAGTCGATGAATACCAGGGTGAAATTGAACCCAGGGAACAACAGGCTATCATGTGGATTGATATAACCCAGACCGATAACTATTGCTTTCCACCGGCAGATATTCCGATTATTGAGGCTATAAGGAACAGCGGGAGAGCAGGAACTTAACGTCTTCCTTGACCTGATTGGCCATTGTATCCCCAGGGTTGACTTGCATAAATCTCACCGAGTAGCGATGCTTGCCGGCGCTAATTTCTGGATAAATCAATTCGTTAGTATCGACACTGATACGAATCAATTGTGTTGATTTTTTTGTGTCCAGCGATTGTTGGTAAAAACCTTTTTCAGCAACGACTGCTTTAGCCGAGGCACTGTCGCGAATTGTCGTCAGGATCAATTCGATAACTTCTTCCAGTTTGGCATAAGGTGCAACCCATGCATGCAGATCCGAGAGGCGCTCTTCGTGGGTTTGATTGAGCCAGAAACGCAGTTGCGGCAGATCGAAATCGCATGTGCCTCCTGGAATCGAGGTACGTTGTTTTATACCGAGCAAAAAATCAACGCGCTTAAGATGTTCGCCCAATTTGCCGTCAAGCTGATGCAGTCGATCGAGAGAATGCTTCTGCTTGCCTAAGATCAGGTCCAGCTTGGAGTGGTCAATCCCCTTGTGTTTTGACAGTGCCTTGAGTGAGGCGTGTTGACGCTCAAGCTCTTTCATAAGCTCCTGTTTCAAATCGCCACGTTCCAGCAGTGCGGTTAGTTCTAGTATCGTCAGCAAGGCGCTATAGGCACTCCAGTCACCTTTTAATGCTTCGAAATAATGAAACCGTTTCATCAAGGTTTCGACGCGCAGGCACATGCGGATACGCTCGTTTAACGGTTGTTCAAAGATTTGGTACTTAGACGACATCGCTCGTGGAGATCAGCAAAACGCTTAAAGTATAGCTGAAAACAGGGGGTACATGTCTATGCCGAATTATCTGCGACAAGGTCATTTGCCGCT
>CAXMSP010000144.1:0-32992 GCA_964196225.1 uncultured Gammaproteobacteria bacterium
GAGCCATACCGTGTATTGAATGATTGCAGAGGGAAATCGATATCGCTTATAAATATTTGTATTTTTCATCCGACGATTGTCGCCGAATAGCAGTTAACTTGTCAGTACCCTCAGGGCGTGACTGAGACACTCAGATTTGAAAAATTCAAGGGCTGCTTCGTGCTCACAATCTTCCTCTTTGACATCAAGCCTATCTCAAGCGCTCACTGTCGGAAGCCGTCCCACGGGAATTTTCTACCTACCCCACACTCGTCGTATTCTCCTTTCCATTTGGTGTAAGTATCGTTAAATTGAAATGTCACCGCACCCCAGTAGCCGCTTCCGTCCTTCTTGTTTGCACAATTATCAGCCCCATCTTGTACCCAGTATCCCTCCCATTTACGCTGATCGTCTATCGAATAGAATAAGATTCGTCCATTATCATACAAGTATGTCGCCTTCGTCTCATCAACGATGGTCATTTGAATTTTCACCAAGCCGCAATCTCCCTCCTGGGCTCTAGAACTCCATTCTCCCATAGCAGAGTCAAAGGTCTTTCCCGATGCGCCACTTGCGGAGCCGATAATCAGGGATTGCCAGTTGAGCGCAGGTATTTTCGAGAGGCCCAGACGTAAACGGTCCTGAGCCCGCTTTGGACCGAAGCGGGGAAAGTCAAACCCGTCTGTAATTGGACTACAACCCTCGATAATAATGCTTTCTAAGATTAGCGCAGGCAGCGAGTTTGTCGCGCGCAGGTCGTTTGCCGTTTCGATAGTATCCCCGGCTTTTCTCAGGTCGCCAAGATGCCCGTAGCTGGACGCCAGATAAATTAATGACGTTTCGCTATCGGGAATGCGCTTGAGCGCACGTTCGAAGCTTGTCGCCGCCGCTTCAAATTGCTCCAGGCCGAATAGCGCGGCTCCAAGTATTCTCAAGTACTCGGGTGGATGATGGGGATCTAGCCGCATCGCCTTACGGATGGAATCGAGCCCTTCCTGTGGCCGATTAGTGAGTATCAACGTATTGGCAATCGCCGCATAAGCCGAAGCACTATTAGGATCGAGGGCGACTGCCATTTCAGCTTCGCGCACCGCCTTACCAGGAAAGCCCAGCGACAGATAGATGCGCGACTGTTGTGCGTTAGCCAGCAGATTCGGCGCCTTTAACTCTTCCTCCAGATGGTGGTTGGTGCGATCTTCGACTTCAAATGACGGGATACCCAGATCAAATACCCAATCCCTATTAAGGGCATCCCAATACACCGTGGCAAGCAATGCATGCGCATCCGCGTAGCCCGGATCGAGACGAACGGCTTCCTCAAGGTAAGGAATGCTGCGGGCGAGATCCGCTCTCGACCCAAGCTTGTAGTGTGCCCACCCTTGCAAAAAAGCATCATGGGCCTCGGCATTGCCGGTCGAGTGCTGTGCCTGTTGTGCCTCTTCTTCTACAGTCAAATTGATTTTAAGGGCGCTTACAATTTTCCGCGTAACCTGATCCTGTAATGCAAAGATGTCCTGCAGCGAACCATCGTAGCGTTCCGCCCAGAGATGCCCACCGGTTGTTGCATCGATCAGCTGTGCATTGATACGAACCTGATTACCCACGCGTTGTACACTACCCTCCATCACATAACGTACTCCTAAATCTTCAGCCACTTGCCGCACTTTCACTTGCTGGCCTTTGTAAGAGAAAGACGAATTACGGGCGATGACGAAAAGACCGGAGAGCTTGGAAAGGTCCGTGATCAGGTTCTCGGTCATGCCGTCGGTGAAATACTCTTGTTTTGGGTCGTCACTCATGTTGGTAAACGGAAGTACGGCAATTGAAGGCTTGTCGGGTAGTGGGAAAGCCATGCGATCTATTGATGCAGCTTCAATCTTTGGTTCTTGTGTCTTAAACCAGTAAGTTGCACCTCCCGCCACTAGCAATGCAATTACGATAGTCGCTATCATCAAACTTGGCTTATTTCGAGATGTTTCGCTTTTGAAGTTCTGCCGTGGGGACGGAAGCGATTGATTAGCACTCAACTCAACCCGGTAGACTCGAACCGGGTCATCGAATCCTTTCAGCTCCTGCTCACCCAGGTTCTCAAGATCAAATGGCATGCGTTTCGGCAATGCTTCGTGTAATGCAGCGGTTATACACAACCCACCTGGATCAGCTAATTGTTCGACCCGTTGTGCCAATACCACCCCAGCACCGGTTATCGTGCTATCGGCTATGACGACTTCACCCATTGCAATTCCCACGCGGATGCTGGGTTTTAGATCATCTTTCAGACGCGAAAGGTAATAGGCTTGATCAGCCTGGAATGCGAGGGTGGCCGTTACAGCATCGGAAGGTCGCTCGAATTCAGCCAACAGGGCGTCACCGCGAAGTTCAAGCACATGTCCTTGATAATTCTTAATAGTATCGCTGAATCGTCGAAAGGCATCTTGTATGCGCTCGTGGGCTAGCTGTTCATCTTGGTGCACCAGCGCGGTTGAACCTGCAACATCGGCGTGCAGGATAACAGCGAGTTTGCCTGATAGACGGTCCTTTGCCATTGATAGCCCAATAGGAATCAAGGTCGATAGATACTACCACAGACTAAAACTTTGGGGTCCGTTCCTGGCCGAAAGCACTAGTTCCCACGATTCATCTGAATGACTGCAATGTGCCGGAAGCAGTAGTTAAGGAATGAATCTTGAGTGTCGGCTATTGGCCGTTTGCAGAAGCTCAGGTCGCATTTTTCAGTGTCTCCTTTGGAGAAATAATGAATATCAGCCGTGCAC
This sequence comes from uncultured Gammaproteobacteria bacterium, assembly GCA_964196225.1. Lineage (GTDB taxonomy): Bacteria > Pseudomonadota > Gammaproteobacteria. The sequence continues at coordinate 2,754 of CAXMSP010000144.1, forward strand.
TTACTCCGACGGCATGCGATTGTTAGAAGGCATTTACTGATCCCAGCATTACGATATCGTTATGCACCTCGGCTCCAATAAAAAACTCCTGACTGCCTACAACTTTAAAACCATGTTTCTCATAGAATGAAATCGCATGAAGATTCTTTTCCCACACCCCCAACCAAATTTGATTACTGGACATTGCGCTAGCTGCTTTGCTAACTTTTGACAGTAATAATCTGCCTATTCCAAATCCGTGAATGGATTTATCAATATATATTCTCCAAAGTTCTACGACCACACTCGAATTAATTTCGACAGGAATTGGTTTTCTGCGAACTTGAGCGTAACCAACTAACTCTCCATCATGTTCTGCTAGTAGAGTCGTAATGTTGGTATCTTCCAACTCTGCAAGTTGCTGACCATGACCAAAATCTTGTGCGATATAGGATTCTAAATCCACCGATGGCATAACCCCGGTATAAGTCTGGAAAAACAATTTTGCCGCCAATTCGGATAGCCTAGATGCATCTTCTGATTCACCATTTCTGATGGCTATATTGGCAGGAGTGTTCATATCTTAGAATGCCTTCTAACAGTATATTTAAGAGGTCGTTGGTCTCTTTACAATTATTAGAAGGCGGTATTTTGTTTCCGGGTATCGCATGCTAAGGCGCTCAAGAATTATTTTCCCCTCGAATCATACATAATCTTTTAACTCAGTGTCGCTTTATGGCCGAAGGCAGTCACCCATGTAGCGCCTACGAGCGTCTCCTTTGGAGAAATCGCCTGGTTATTCAGAGAAAAATTCTTAAATTTCGGATTTAGCAGCAGTCATTGGCAATAATTTCCCCAAAGCAGACGCCCAGAAATTACGGATGGGGGTCGGCTTCCGACCCATAACAGACATTAAAAAATGAAGGCCAATCTTCCGGAGTCAACCCAAAGAACAAGCCCTGGCCAAAGCTGATACGGGCATGTAACTCATGGATCTGATCACTGGACAACTTTGAAACGGTTCGGACCCGTTTCTGTAACCAACACATAATCGCCCCAACGAGTACGTGCGTTTTCCCCTGGCAAGCGAAATATCACGGAGCACAGCTCTAGTGGTTCGGGTACTTCCGGCCACCGCTCACATAGCATATCGTCTTCAACTCGACTGGTACCGATCGCCCCCTTTGGTACGCCAGGCTGGATTCCATAGCCAGAGTACTCCACTGTACCGTCGACACCTTGCTGCCGTCCCCAGGGTGTTCCATAGCCCCCCCAGAATCGTTTACCTTCGAGTTTATTTCCAGACAACAACGACTCGATTTCGGCACCACTCAATTTATTTGACTCATCCAGCGGCATATATCCCCCGTCCTCGATTGTGTACCAGACTTTGACTCCTGAAAGCTCCAGACCTTTGGCGAGTCGCTCTAAGACACTAGGATCTGAGAATGGGAACAGGGTCATCGATAAAGCCAGATCGGGCGGACGGAATTCGACCTGCTGAAACACTTGAAAAGCCTTCTTTGCTTGGTCGACGCGGCCAAGTTCCCCATAAGCCGCGGCCAGAATACCCGCGTAACGTATCTCTTCTGACCCAAGCTCGAAGGCACGCTCTATGTGCTCTACCGCCATATCAGAATTTCCGAGTGCAAACTCCGCTAGACCCATCAGCAAAAAGGGACGTGTCAAACGAGTTGGATTTTGTCGCATCATACTCTTGGCAAGCTTAATCCCGGATTCGGGGCGCCCCGCATAGATCTGCGCACGAGAAAGCGCTTCCATGGCATCTACGTTATTCGAATCGAGTTCAAGCGCCCGCTCGGCCTCGACGATCGCTCGCTTTTGCTGATACTTGTTCAAGGCAAGCCAGGAACGAACGACATGAACGTCGGCAAACGGCGTGGCCTGCACCTTCGCCATTAATGTCTGGGCCTTTGCATCGGCTTCCCCTTGGTTAATCGATAATGCCCTGGTGTAAGTGATTGTCCAGCCGACTTGTGCATAGATTTTGGCGAGCGCCACATAGGCTAAGGTATAGTTGGTATCCAGTTCAATCGCCTGCTTGAAGTGGGTTCTGGCTTTTGCGAAACTCTCAGGTGACCGGCGGTAATAGAACGAAAGTCCAAGCAGGTATGCGTTATATGCTTGTACGTTATCAGTCCCCGGATTACCCACCCGCTGGACTTCCTGTGGCGTTAGCTCCAACGCCAATGCATCGACAATCCTTGTGGTTATCTTATCTTGTAGGCTAAAAACATCAGCGATTGTGCCGTCATAACGTTCAGCCCACAGGTGCCCACCAGTGGTCGCATCAATAAGCTGGGCATTAATCCTTACCTGGTCGCCAGCTCGACGCACACTACCTTCCAACACGTATCGCACGCCCAAGTCTTCAGCAACCTTGTGGATCTTCACTTGCTGGCCTTTGTATGAGAACGAGGAGTTGCGGGCGATAACGAAAAGGCCTGAAACATTGGAGAGGTCCGTGATCAGATCCTCTGTCATGCCGTCGGCGAAGTACTCCTGCTCCGCATCATTGCTCATATTAGTGAATGGCAGCACAGCGATTGACGGTTTTTCGGGCAGCGGGAAAGCCATACGGTCTACCGATGCAGCTTCCACTTGTGGTGCTCGAGATTTAATCCAGTATGCTGCGCCTCCCGCTACGACTAGCGCAATTACGACAACCGCTACCACCAGCCTTCGGGTTTTAATCGGCGCATCGTGTTGACGACCTTCCTCTGGAGGTGGAATCGACTCACCGAGTCTTAAATCAACTCGATAAACGTGTACCGGGTGATCGAACCCCTTTAGAACCTGCTCGCCGAGATTCTCGAGATCAAGCGGTAATCGCTTAGAAAGTGCTTCATGAATCGTTGCGGTAATGCATACTCCGCCAGGGTCTGCCAGTTGCTCGACACGTTGGGCTTGCACAACACCCGCACCTGTCACCGTATTGTCAGCAATGACGACCTCACCGATCGCAATACCCACTCGAATGGCAGGACGGAGATTGTCCTCGAGTCGATCGTTGTAATCGGCATGGTCAACCTGGAATGAAAGCGCAGCTGATACGGCGTCCGAGGCACGCTCAAATTCGGCTAAAAGTGCATCACCACGAAGTTCAAGCACATGCCCCTGATATTTTTCGATGGTGTCGCTGAAGCGCTGAAAGGAATCCTGGATTCGCTCGTGAGCGAGCTGCTTATCCTGCTGAACTAATGCGGTTGAGCCGGCAACGTCGGCGTGCAAGATAACAATGAGTTTGCCCGATAGACTATCCTTTGCCATTTTTAGCCCGTTTGGATATTTGGTCTGCAAATACTATCACAGACCAAATCCCATATTAGGATTGGAGGGATAAGGGTCGAGTGTCCGCTTCGGCCGAAGGTCGCCACTGAACTCCAAGTTTTGAGTGTCCGCTATCGGGAAGGTTTGCGCGATAGGAGCAAAAAAAAATAGGGGAAGTTGGCCCCACCGCGTTATGCGATGAGACCGAAGAGGGTGGGGCGGCGTCCTTGCCGGGGTATTATCATTTTTCGCCGGATGCGGCCCGGAGGAGTTGCTCCGATATCGTATCGCTGGCGTCCTGTAGTGTACGAATATTAAGGCGAGAGTAATATTTTTCCGTTACGATCGGCGGATATCTAGAACAGTTTTTTCTGCGCTTCGTTTGTTTGTCATCATCGTTTCCTCTTCAGGTTAACGATGAGCTAATACTGTCTCTTAGGCAATCAGGCTATTCTGTCCAACTGGGGCTGACGGGGTACAGAACAATTATGTCGCGGGGATCGGTTATGGGTCTATCTCGGCTGATGATCTTTGAGTCTCAATCGTCCATTTTCTCCAAAGCAGACACTGAAAAGCGCGTCACCAGTGGCGACCATCGGCCATAAGCGGACATTAGGCATTGATCTGATAATATGTTATCGAGTCAAATACCTTTTAATCCTGCTGTTATGAGAACTAAAGAAGGATAATTATCGATGATTGATCTAGACATAGACATCCGCACCAAAGATGGCGTGATGAATACATTTATCACACACCCCGAAGAGAATGGACCGCATCCTGTTGTAATTTTCTTGATGGATGCGCCGGGCAAGCGCGAAGAGTTGCACGACATGGCGCGCCGACTTGGTTCTGCTGGATATTATGTGATGCTGCCTAACCTTTACTATCGGAGATTACGAGAGTTCGATATCGAATTATCGAGTAGCGAAGAAATGTTCGAGCATATGCATTCGCTCTCCAATGCGATGGTTTGCGAGGACGTTGAAGCACTATTTCAATTTGCCGCGTCGGATAGTGCCGCTCGCGATGGAAAGGCAGGTTGTGTAGGTTATTGTATGAGCGGCCCATTCGTATTCGCGGCGGCAGCTGCCTTCCCCGATCAAATTGCGGCCTCTGCTTCATTTCACGGCGTGCGTTTGTTCGCTGATGCCGAAAACTCCCCGCATCTGAGCGCCGAAAAGATCAGGGGCGAGATGTATTTCGGCTGTGCTGAGACTGACGAATATGCACCTCAAAAAATGATCGATGATCTAGATCGCCACCTGGCTGGAACAGGGATCAATTATCGAATCGAAATATATCCGGGCACGGAACACGGATTCGTATTCCCGTTAAGACAGGGGAAATACCACAAGGCATCGGCTGAACGGCATTGGGAAAGATTACTGGCGTTATATGGCCGCTGTTTGTAGCGCTATGCTGAGGATACAAAATGATTCGAAAATCAGTTTCTGAATCCAGCGTTCTCATAACAAGTGACTATGGTTCCGAGTCAAGTATTCAGATCATATTTTCATCCCAGTAAGTCCCGTTTTTAACCATCGTATTGAGGATGGTGAGCTGCTTGCGCATGCAAGCAACGATAGCTACCTTCTTCGGCTTGCCCACCGCGACAAGTCGTTGGTACATGGGTTTTAGTTTGGGGTGACACTGAATGGCAGACATCATGGAGATGAACAACACGGTTCGAACCTTGTGCCGTCCGCCCTGAATGTATCGTTTGCCTTTATGCCGACCACTGTCCCGATTCATCGATGCGATACCAACGAGTGCAGCAATCTGTTTTCGATTGAGACTGCCGAGTTCAGGGAGGTCACTGAGTAATGTGTATGCGAGCACTTTGCCCACACCTTTAACGCTGGTGAGCTGATCGACTCGTTCCTGCCACTGAGGAATTTCAGCAATGAGTTTGTCTAGCTGTTGGTCAATGCTGGAAATTTCCTGGGTTATCTTTTTGAGTATATTGCGGATCGGTTGATGCACCGTCTGTGGCATCCGTTTCAATCGATTCTTTTGCATCGTGCTCATTTCCAGGCACTGACTGCGGACGGTGAGCAAATCGCTCAACAAGCGCAGTTTCTCTGGCTTTAGTTCGGTGAGTACCGGTTTCAGTGCCTCGCCGAAATGAGCGATATCCTGGGCATCGAGCTTGTCCGTTTTCGCCATTCTTCCGGCGAAATCAGTTAGTCAGCAATAAACTGGCAATTACGTCCCGAATTCTTGGCCTTGTACAGGGCCTTATCCGCGCGCTCATAAATCGATTCAACACTGTCGTCGTTGCGGGTTTCGGTAATTCCCGCCGATAGCGTCAGGGTTACCGGCGCGCCCTTGAAATGAAAACTGCTGTCGGCGATCCCGGCTCGCATCGTTTCCACCAACGTGCTGGCGTTGTCTAGCTTGGTGCTGGGCAATAACAGCACGAACTCCTCGCCGCCGATACGAAAAACGTAATCCGACTGGCGGACATAGGTCGTCATCAGCTGTGCGACAATTTTCAATGCCTTGTCCCCGGCATTGTGGCCAAAGGTATCGTTAATTCGCTTGAAGTGATCAATGTCTAGAATGGCGTAACTGAATGGGGTCTCGTAGCGAGTCCAGCGCGCCAGTTCCTGTTGAATACGCTCGTCGTAGGCCATGCGGCTGTAAACCCCGGTCAACGCGTCATAAAGCAACTTGGTTTGATTTTCCTCCAGCATGACCTGCAGTTCCAGGGTCTCCTGCTCCATTTGGGATAGTTGCTCAGTCAGCTTAATATTGCGCTCCGACGTTGCATCGTGACGCTCGTTAAAGCGATCTGCGAAATCGTCGACGCCACCACGAATCTCGTCAATGTTTTTTGAGATCTCGGACTTCAAATTTTGCAAGTCATTTGCTGAGCGGAAATTTTTCTGAATCCGCTCCATGCCTTCCTGCACAAAACAGTGCAGCGACTTTGCCTCTTTGTGAATGGATTCATGGTCTTTTTGATCTTCTGCGATGACCTGCGTTACATCTTCAAGCTGTTGAGTGACCTTGAGGATTAGTTTTTCGAGCTCGCGCTTCTCCTTACGCAGCAGTTCCTCGCTTTGCGCCCAGCCTTGCTCGCGCTGCTCAAGATCCTTGAGTGCGTCTAGATATCTCGACTTCCAGTCGGTATTTTGTTCGACCTTATGCACCATCAATACAGTATCCTGGCCCCTTAACTTACCTAGTTTAGGATAAATTCAGGTTTTTGCCTTTTTCTGATGGCCCGATAGTTATCGGTTATTAAGAGAAGCCATCTGTCGAAATTGATTTGACAACGTACATGCTAGATTTAAGCATACTATCCACTGCCTGGGGCATCCCGGTATTTTAGTACTGGGATATAACGCATTGATTTATAAGGATGATAATGGTGGGCCCGGGAGGACTTGCGAAGTGCCCTGTGGGTAAACCTCCGACCAATGGATTATGAGCCCACCCATCGATGCCAAATTCCGCAGATTTCCATGGACCAAAAGACTATAAGTCTATGGGTCTCAGGACGAAAATCGGCGTAACTGATTGATTTGGAAAAGAGGGTTGGCTCCCCGGCCCGGGCTCGAACCAGGGACCCATTGATTAACAGTCAATTGCTCTACCAACTGAGCTACCGGGGATCAGAGGTTGGGTATACTAAATGAATAAAAATAATACAGCAACCAGATTTGTCAATCCCTCGTTTGTCATTACGGGGACTGATTCGCCAAAGGTGGGTGTGCAAATTGCGGGTTCGGCCCTGACTATCGATACGCGATTCAGGCTTCGAACACCTGTCGGATCCTGGCGACCGCTTGTTCCAGGTTTTCCATGCTGGTCGCAAAAGAAATGCGCATGTATCCTTCGGCGCCGAAGGCCGAGCCGGGCACCAGCGCAACACCGACCTCTTCGAGCAACAAATTGGCGACGTCAACATCGTTGTTCAGGTCATCCCGGGAGTCGATAAAACCCTGGATGTTCGGGAAACTGTAAAAAGTCCCATCCGATTCCAGGCAGTTAATGTGCTTGATCGAATTCAGCTCCGCTACCAGGTAATCATGTCGCTTCTTGAATTCTTCCACCATCGCGCGTACCGGCGCATGGTCGCCATTGAGCGCGGCGACCGAGGCAGCCTGCGAAATCGAAGTCGGGTTGGAGGTGCTTTGCGACTGGATTTTCTTCATCGCCTTGATAATCCCGGCATCGCCTGCCGCGTAACCGATGCGCCAGCCAGTCATGGCGTAAGCCTTGGAAACACCGTTGAACACCATGGTGCGATCATATAGATCGGGGCAGGCGTTCAGGATATTGCAGAATTGATAATCGCCCCAGACGATAAGCTCGTACATGTCGTCGGTCATGATCAGCACGTCTGGATGTCCCAGCAATACTTCACCCAGGTCAGCCAGTTCCTGCATCGAATAGCCGACGCCGGTCGGGTTGGAAGGGCTGTTGAGTACCAGCATGCGGGTCTTGTCGGTGATCGCGGCTTCGAGCATCGCCGGAGTGATTTTAAACCCGCTGTCGATACCGGTTTCGACGATTACCGGGGTGCCGTCGGCGAGAATCACAATGTCCGGGTATGATACCCAGTAAGGCGCCGGGATGACGACCTCGTCGCCGGTATCGAGCAGGGCCTGGCAAAGATTAAAAAAGCTTTGTTTGCCACCGCAGGAAACCAGGATCTGGTCAGGGCCATAGGAAAGCCCGTTATCGCGCTCGAACTTGTCGATGATTGCCTGTTTCAACGCAACCGTTCCATCGACGGCCGTGTAGTGGGTATCACCTTTTTGAATGGCTTCAATGCCGGCATTTCTGATGTGCTCGGGGGTGTTGAAATCGGGTTCACCGGCGCCGAGGCCAATCACGTCCCGTCCCGCGGCGCGAAGCTGGCTAGCTAAATTTGAAACTGCTAAAGTGGGGGATGGTTTTATTGCGCAAACGCGCTTTGAAAGATCGTTAAACACGGCTAGCTCGTAGGTTAGATTGCTATGAAACAACAGGCGAAGTATACGAAGCCGGGACGAGCTGTAAAGTGCAGTCTGTCTATCATTAACTAAATTCACTCTATGGCCAAGAATTTCCAGCTCGAGACCCAGTTTGAGCCCGCCGGGGACCAGCCCGAGGCGATCGATGCCCTGGTACAGGGTCTCGAGGACGGGCTAATGCACCAAACCCTGCTCGGGGTAACCGGTTCGGGAAAAACCTTTACTGCGGCCAACATAATCCAGCGGCTTGGGCGACCGGCAATCATCATGGCGCATAACAAGACCCTGGCGGCGCAGCTGTACGGCGAAATGAAAGAATTCTTTCCGCATAACTCGGTCGAGTACTTCGTCTCTTATTACGACTATTACCAGCCGGAAGCCTATGTTGCGGCCTCTGACACTTTTATCGAGAAGGATGCCTCGATCAATGAGCATATCGAGCAAATGCGATTGTCGGCGACCAAGTCCCTGATGGAGCGGCGCGATACCATCATCGTCGCATCCGTATCGGCGATTTATGGACTGGGTGATCCGGATGCCTACCTGAAGATGCTGTTACACCTCGTGGTGGGCGATGAAATCGATCAACGCAGCATTTTACGACGGCTCGCGGAACTGCAATACAGGCGCAACGATCTCGAACTCAAGCGCGGCACCTATCGCGTGCGTGGCGAGGTCATCGACGTGCACCCGGCTGATTCGGATCGAGAAGCAGTGCGCATCGAATTGTTCGATGCCGAAGTCGAAAAAATCAGTTTATTCGATCCGTTAACCGGTGAAGTCAGCAACAACGTCAAGCGCATCACGATATACCCGAAAACCCACTATGCAACGCCGCGCGAAGTGATTCTCGGATCGATTAGCGAGATAAAAGAGGAACTGCAGGTGCGTCTCGCGGAGCTCAAGCAAAATAATAAACTGGTCGAGGCGCAGCGGCTCGAGCAGCGCGTTAACTACGATATTGAAATGATGCGTGAACTGGGATATTGCAGTGGTATCGAAAATTACTCGCGTTTTCTTTCCGGACGCAAGCAAGGTGAACCGCCGCCGACCCTGTTTGATTATCTACCAAAGGATTGCCTGCTGTTTATCGACGAAAGCCATGTCTCGGTGCCGCAGATAGGTGGCATGTACAAAGGTGACCGCTCACGCAAGGAAACCCTGGTGGAATACGGATTCCGACTGCCATCGGCACTCGACAACCGCCCACTGCGTTTCGATGAATTCGAACGCATGTCACCGCAGACAATTTTCGTTTCTGCGACCCCCGGTGATTACGAGAAAAAATTTAGCGGGGCCGTGATCGAACAGGTCGTGCGTCCCACCGGCCTGGTCGATCCCGGGGTCGAAGTGCGCCCCGCGACAACCCAGGTCGATGACGTGTTATCCGAGATAAATAAACGCGTCGCGGTTTCTGAAAGAGTTTTGATTACAACCCTGACCAAGCGCATGGCCGAGGATCTGACCGATTACCTGGGTGAGCACGGGGTGCGAGTACGTTACCTGCATTCCGATATCGATACCGTCGAGCGCATGGAGATCATACGTGATTTGCGTCTGGGTGAATTCGATGTGCTGGTTGGTATCAATCTGTTACGCGAGGGACTCGATATGCCGGAAGTATCGCTGGTTGCGATTCTTGATGCCGACAAGGAGGGTTTCCTGCGTTCGGATCGAGCCTTGATTCAAACCATCGGTCGTGCGGCGCGCAACATCAACGGTATGTCGATTCTCTACGCCGACAGGATGACCGGGTCGATGGAACGAGCCATCGCCGAGACCGATCGACGACGTGAAAAACAACAGAACTACAACAAGGAACACAATATAACCCCGATGGGAATCGTTAAAAGTATAACCGACGTCATGGATCTGGGAGACGCTGCCAGGCCTGGGCGCCATCGCAAAGCCTACCAGCGTGTGGCCGATCCTGCGCAGGGCTATGAACGACTCAGCGCCAAGCAACTGAATGCCAGGTTGAAGCAGTTGGAAAATGCCATGTACAAGCATGCGCGAGACCTCGAATTCGAGGAAGCTGCGCGGGTACGCGACGAAATCAGCAGCATCAAGGAACAATACTTCAAAACCTCGGAACTTGAGGCCGTTTGATTCACCGGGGACAAATAGATGCCAGTTTGGCTGACTTCGAGTGGGGTTAGAGTTCGAGGGATTTGATCAGGGTGCGCATGCTGTTGAGTCTGTGGCTGGTATCGTCCTGGCGACCGTACTTGATACGGTTGTAGAGTTCGACGATGTCTGCGAGCTGATCGCGTTGCGGAAAGTCTCGATCCGCCACGCGTTCCAGGAAAGCACGGGTGTCTTCCGAAGGGCGTTTCTGGAAACCGCGCTTCGACAGTTTTTTGAGCACGCGTTTAAACAGGATCTCGTAGGCTTCCGGTTTTGGTGGGCGTTCGCGATAGCGGACGACAAGCCAGTATAATCCGGTAACGCTGAGCAGTAAAAAGACCAGTGCGAACACCATGTCCGACCAGTTCTCGATGCCGAGTTCAAGCTTGCTCAGAAAGTTTCGTTGCTTACGGTTGTCATAGTTTATGATCCAGTCATTCCAGTTGTGTTGCAGGTTATCCCAGCTGTAGAGCAGGTTGCCAAAAAGCGGGTTACGGTTCTGGATGCGAAAAATTGATTCGTCGTCGGTCAGGGCGTCATCGAGACCCTGTTCAATCCGACTCGGCGATACCGCCGCGGTCGGGTCGATTCGCACCCAGCCCCTGTTTTCGAGCCAGACTTCGGTCCATGCGTGAGCATCGGACTGGCGCACAATAAGATAGTTGCCGACATTGTTATACTCACCACCCTGGTAGCCGGTGACAACGCGCGCGGGTATTCCGGCGGCGCGCATCAATAGCGCAAAACTCCCGGCATAATGTTCGCAAAAGCCACGCCGGGTTCCAAACAGAAACTCGTCAACCGTGTCATCGCCGAGGGCAGGGGGTCGCAAGGTATAAAAATATTCCTGCTCGCGAAACATGGTCAGTACCGTATCGATGATATCCTCGTTGCGATCAAAACGTTCGGCCAGTGATTTACCGAGTGAGATTGTTTCTGGATTCCGATTAGGCGGGAATTCGAGCGTTAGTTCCAGGTATTCCAGGGATTCGTTTTCGCCAACCTGGTAAGCCAGGCGTGACTCCATTGAGTAACGCAGCAAATCGTTAATTTTCTTCGTGCTGATGAGCTGGAAGTCCTCGGTCATGACACTATCGGGAACCAGCTTTGTCGGCATGTCCAGTGCAAGCAGCCAGTTTTCACCATTGGGTTCCAGGGTCACCGTATATTTAATAGCGGGTTCGGTTACAGTGAGGTTGAACCGGTTCAGTACCTGTCTGCGCTCCCGATACCAACGGGAGCCGTTGTACTGTGCCATCACCGGTCCGCGCCAGTAGAGCAGGCTTTGTGCTGGGACCTTGTCTTCGAAATCGACCCGGAAGGCAACTTTGTTGCTGCGAATCAGGTTGCTAATCTGACCGGGTGACATGTGATCACTAAGGCCTGTAACTCCACCGCGTTGTTCATTTGATATACCCCACAGCGGACCGGGTACGCGCGGCACCAATACGAAGAGGATTAGCATCAGCGGCACCGACAGCGCGACGAGCCGCGTGCTGGAGGTTAAAAGCTGCCGGAGGTCGATCTTGTCATCACGCTGATTGATCGTAATCAGGGTTGCGGTTATGACGATGAGGGTTACGAACATCAGGCCCGCAGTGAAAATGCTTTGAGAAAAAAGGAAATGGGTTGCGATCAGGAAGTAGCACAGGAAAACCAGTATCAACAGGTCGCGGTGACGTTTGCTTTCGAGAAACTTGAACGAAGTCATGACCGTCAGCATTGCGAGGCCTGCATCGCGTCCAACGATGGTCCAGTATTCGGCGAATACCCCAATACCGCCGAAAAACACCAGTGGTATCAGTGCCCACTTAGGCATTTCCCTGAGCTTGCCGAGATTTTGCAGGCAGCGCCACCCCAACGAAATTATCACTATTGCGCTTACCCACAGAGGAAGGTTACGAAAATGGGGGGCGATCGAACACAGAAAACAGAAGCAGACCGCAAAAATGCTGGAGCGATTCGCTATTTCGTCAGCAATTGATCGAATTGGCAGGTTATGGCTAGCCGTTTTCAAGTTCGAGTTCCTGGTTGAAATCAGGCTGCCTGAAAACGGCTAAAGCCTGTAAGCAGGCATGTTTGTGAGCATTGCCGTAATCCTGTTCAATTGTGGTGCCGGGAAGTCGCAATCCATATTTCTGTTCCTCGTTTTCCGCCGACAGAACCAGGCTCGCCATCAAGCTCAGCTTGTCTTCAAGCGATCCCTCGGTCAGTGACTGCCAGTCAATCCATAAAGAAGGTCTGGCATGGCCCTGAAATGTCTTGGTCAGCAGTCCCCTGCCCTGGGCATAGGCTTTCCAGGAAATATGGCGTAGCGATTCTCCCTCACGGTGCTCGCGCAGCCCTGCGAAATCATCTCCCTCGATAGTACTGGTCGAAGTTTGACCATCGTATTGTTCGACCAGGTTCTGTTGCAGTCGAGCATTTTCGGCTGGTCGCGGGTAGACCAGGACCGGTAAATCGAATTTAAGCCAGCCCCAGGCGTGGAACAGGCCGGTTGGGTAGCGGGTAAACACCGTAATCCCCATCGGTTTGAACTGCCCACGGTGGGCAGTGGGAATTTTCATCTTTGCCTCGGTGTTGCCCTCGGGTTCGAGTTTCACATAAACCGGTGCCTGTTCGGCGTACTGGAGACCAATGGCGTAACGCATCGAGTTATTGGCATGGCTGATATCAAATTTAAATTCGCAGTACTCACCGCAGAAGACTGGGCGCGGAATCTGCAGGCTGACGTTTATCCCGAGCAGGTTTTTATGCGTGTGCCATAGACTGATGATACCGAGCGAGATCAGCATGAAGGTGAGTACAAATGCCATGCTGTTCTGATAGTTGATTGCTGCAAAAAACAGTAGCAACAGCATTATTGCGAACATGTAGCCGAATCGAGTAGGCAGAATGTAAAGACGCCGGTTATGCAGAAAGATGGCATCCGGGCTCGGCGGATTATGGGTATCAAACCAGTTGTCGAAGTATCGACGGACTGGACCTGGCAGACTGACCGAAAACATAGGGTTTAAGGAATTGGAATCTGATCGATTATATCGTAGACCAGGTCCCTGGTCGGATGGCTGTGTTGCTCCGAGGGATTTAAGCGATGGTCCGCTATCGCGCCGAATACGGATTGCACATCGCCCGGCTCTGCATGACTGCGACCATGCATCAATGCCCAGGCTTTGCTGGCCTGGATCACGGCGAGTCCGGCGCGCGGCGAGATGCCGTAGACAAACAAGCCGGGATTTCGGGTCGCCTGGATCAATCGTTGAACGTAATTCAACAATGGCTCAGAGCAGTGAATATGGTCAACTGCCGACTGAATCGCGATAAAACGCTCGAGGCTGACCACGGGCTTTATCTGGTGCATTAATTCGCGAGGATTGCCGCCCGACAATAATGCGCGCTCCGCTTCCTGGTCCGGATAGCCGAGCGATATTTTCATCATGAAACGATCCAGCTGTGATTCGGGCAGCGGGAAGGTTCCCGATTGATCAAGCGGGTTCTGGGTACCGATAACAAAAAAGGGGGCATCCAGCTTATGCGTTGCTCCCTCAACCGTAATCTGCTTTTCTTCCATGGCTTCGAGCAAGGCACTTTGGGTCTTTGGCGTGGCCCGGTTAATTTCATCGGCCAGGATGAAGTTCGCAAACACGGGGCCAGGGTGAAATTTGAAAACCTGCTCTTTTGGATCGAAAATCGAAACCCCCAGTATATCGGCCGGCAGTAAATCACTGGTGAACTGGATGCGATTGAAATTGAGCCCGAATACCTGCGCTATCGTTTGCGACAGCGTGGTTTTACCAACGCCGGGCAAATCTTCGATAAGGCAGTGGCCACGGGCAATAAGGCAGCAGACTGCGAGTTCGATCTGGGTCGATTTGCCCAGGATGATGGTTTCGATTGCCGCGACCGCCTTGCGAATATCGGCCTGAAAATCTGCAATTGAATGATCCGTCGTATCCAGCATTCAGTATCTCTTCATTTATACAGGTATAGTTATCGACCAAGTTTAGCCGAAATTGTTTAATTGTTCCGTGAAATAAGACACCCTGGCCGCCTGCATTTTTGCCGTTGGTTAGACGGTTTCCAGCCGTGACCCGGCCCAGCTCGACGAGACCCTCAAACAGGGGAGGCATTGGTTTTATGGGTCTTAATTTAATGGATAGCGTGATATTGTTCATCGAAAGGTCCTGGTTCGTGAATACTATAGAGAACAAAATGAGAACTATCAAGTGAGACCGGAGATTTGCCGCGATAGAAAAAGACAATTGAAAAACAAAGGGCTTTGTCTACTCTTTCACGGTTATTTCAATTATAAATACGCAAAATCTGGACGGCTGCATAATTAAACTAATGGATAAGAAAGCCTCGATACTGTGCGTCGATGACGAACCGGTCAACTTGATCATCATGGAAGAGTTGTTGCGAGACAACTATGCGCTTAATACCGTGAAGTCGGGTGAGAGTTGCCTGGAACAGGTCAGTTTGCAAAAACCCGATTTGATTCTGCTCGATGTCAACATGCCGAAAATGGACGGTCTCGAAACCTGTGAACGTCTGAAGACTGATACCGATACCGCCGAAATTCCGATCATATTCGTTTCTGCACTTGCGTCGCACGAAGAACTGATGGCTGGCTACGAGGCTGGCGGTGACGACTATATAACGAAACCCTTTAGTGAAGAAATTCTGCAAAAGAAGGTACAGATAGCCCTCGCGAGTCAACAACGAAAACGGGAACTGGAACAGATTTCCGACCGAGCCGTCGAGGCATTAAAGGTTAATTTGACCAACACCGAAATGCTCGGAATGGTGGTCCAGTTCATGCATCGCTGCCAGCGGGTCGACGATGTTGATGACCTGGTCAACAATGTGTTCGATTGCTTACGTGAATTCGAACTTGAAAGTAGCTTGCTGATTCAGGCTGAGCCCGAAAACCGGGTGTGGTTTAGTGATGGCATCGATCGACCGATGGAAAACCAGATCCTCGAGAGCCTGCGCGGTCAGGATCGGGTGTTAAGTTTTGGCACCCGGCTTGCGATAAATTCGGATCACGTGACGCTCCTGGTTCGAAAACTGCCGAGTGGTGAGGAAGAAATCGAAAACCTGCGACAGCAATTGGTCATTATGATCGAGGGTCTGGATACGAGGTTGCATGCAATGCAGGCGGAAATGCTGTTTGATTCTCGGCGCGAGCTGCTGGCCCAGGTGCTCGAATCGACCCGCGACAAACTGGGCGAAATCGACGAACAGCATAAGCGACAAACCCTGGTAGCAAGCGAGATCGCGACCGAGATGGGTAACGAATTAGAAAGATCGATGCAGCAGATGGATTTGACTGAACAGCAGCAAAAGGCACTGCTGAAAATCATCGATTCCAGCGTATCGAAAATTAAATCCGTTGACGACGAGGACTGCAAGCTCGAAGAGCAATTCGATGTCATCATCGATGATCTTTCAAGTTTGCTGGGCAAATAGGGACAAAGGAGGGGGATAGAGGTCGGGGATCGGGGGCGTTTCTATTTTTACAATAATAGACAGAACAGCAAAAATAGATGCGTCCCCATTTCCCCGGGCTGATGTATAATTTCGCAATTTTCGCTTCCGGCATATTACGAAATGAAAGACGCAGTCATCGTATCAACCGCCCGCAGCCCGATCGGGTTAGCGTTCAAGGGCACGCTCAACAATATAAAATCACCGACCTTAACGGCCCATGCCATTCGTCACGCGGTGGAACGGGCCGGTGTTGGTGGCGACGAAATCGACGATGTCATCATAGGTGCAGTGTTGACGGCGGGAACCGCCGGTATGAACATAGGGCGCCTGGCCTCGCTCGCCGCAGGTTTGCCGAACACGGTGTCGGGACAGACTATTGATAGACAATGTTCATCGGGTTTGATGGCCATCGCAACCGCGGCCAAGCAAATTATTGTCGATGGCATGGATATCGTTGTTGCCGGTGGGCAGGATAATATTTCGGCAGTACAAAACCAGTATTTCCCCTGGGTTGCCGATCAGGCCGATCCAAATGTCGTGATGCATGCCGAGCATGCCTACATGCCGATGCTGCTAACCGCCGAGCACGTCGTTAAAAAATACGGCATTACGCGCGAGGCGCAGGATGAGTATGCACTGCAATCTCAGATGCGCACCGCGGCTGGGCAGCAGTCAGGCGCCTTCGATGATGAAATCGTACCGATTTCTGCCATGCGCGCGATCAAGGACAAGGAAAGTGGAGAAATCAGTTACAGCGCTGCGGTCCTGGAGAAGGACGAAGGTAACCGTCCGCAAACAACGCTCGAAGGTCTCGGCGGATTGAATCCCGTGGTGGAAGGTGGCACCGTTACCGCGGGCAACGCGAGTCAGCTGTCCGACGGTGCGTCTGCTTGCGTTTTGATGGAAGCGTCGCTCGCCGAAAAGCGCGGCCTGGAGCCGCTGGGTATTTATCGTGGCATGGCCGTTGCCGGCAATGCGCCCGAGGAAATGGGTATTGGCCCAATTTATGCGATCCCCAAACTGTTGCAGAAAAATGGTCTCGACATCGACGACATAGACCTGTGGGAAATCAACGAGGCTTTCGCCTGCCAGACCCTGTATTGCCGTGATTATCTCGGGCTCGATAATGAAAAATTCAACGTCAATGGCGGCTCGATATCGATTGGACACCCCTATGGCATGACCGGTGCCAGGCTGACGGGCCATATTCTGATCGAAGGCAAGCGGCGCGGTGCGAAATACGTGGTGGTTTCAATGTGCGTGGGCGGTGGAATGGGTGCAGCCGGATTGTTTGAGGTCGCCTGATGAAAACTAGAGACTTGCTGTTATATCATGGCTTTCCGTTGCTGGTTGTCCTGTTTTCTTTCATCTGGTTCGCGATTGTCGGCGATTTCAAGGCGCTTAAGGGTGAGTTCGGTATTATTGAGAACATGACCGTGCTGTTCCTGGTGGGCGCCATCGGATTTTGTATCTCCTCGATCATAAGTGTGAATAAACTTGGACCATCCGGCACCCTCAGAGTCTGGTTGTTTATGCTGTTACTGGGTGCGACTTATTTCGCGCTGGAGGAAATTTCCTATGGCCAACATATGTTTGGCTGGGGCACGGCAGAAACCTGGAAAGAATTAAATAACCAGGGCGAAACCAACCTGCATAACGTACACGCACTGTTTGATCAATTGCCGCGGCTGCTATTGACGATCGGAATCCTGATTGGCGGAGTGATAATGCCACTATACCGGTATTTTCGACAGATCAGGCTGGAGGAATCAAACCGCCTCTACTGGCAGTGGCCGACGCTGGACTGCATTACGGTGGGTCTACTGGTAATTTTCATCAGGCCGATTCTAACGGTGATTGACACCAAGATTATCAACACCGGCGAAATGAAAGAGAACCTGATTGCACTATTCATCCTGCTGTATTGCGTTTCGATCCACAGCCGAATCAGGCAGAAAATGAAGCAGGACTAGATAGTTTCAGCTGTGACAATATCGTGACCTGCATCAGCGGTAGCGAAAACGGGGCGCTTGTGCTGCTTTTCTACTCACCCGCAACTGATACCTGATAGCTGGTATTTATTTTCGCCACTGTGGCTATAAACGTTCATTTGCCCTTGATCCGTGACTGGATGCGAGCCGGAAATTTTCAGCCCAACTAATTTTGCTTCTGCGGCAGTTTACGCTGGTCCGTAACGTAACCTGGTGACAGCCGGGTCCCCGCTCTCTTGTATTTCCATTATATATAGATCGCCGTAGACAATAGGTGCCGCACCTTCACCTCCCAGGAATTCAAAAAATTCCTTCAGGTTGTTTGTATTCCCCACCCATAGAACGACTTCACCTGGGTGCTCGGTCAGTATAGTTGTGGCAACCTGGCGCATAGCGATTGGCACGACATTGATTTTTATTCCGAGGTGTTTTGCCAAAGGTCTGGCGGTATCTAGATTGCGCTTCCTATCAGGGCTATAGATCGCGGTGATCGGCATGTCGCCTACGGTCTTAACCAGGGCCACGGCACGGGCGAGTCCCTTTTCATTAAGTGCCGATGCCAGAAAATCCCTGTCTGCATGGCGGGTAAGGATGATTGTTGTAGTCGTGCCAGGCTGGGAGTGCGTAACGGTTGCCATTGAAGCGCAGCCGGCCAATGCACTTAGAAGCAATATGCTAACACTCGATATTAGTAATCGGTTTATTAACTTCATTATATGCTGCCTCTTTTAATTTAATATTTGAAAGCTGATTACTTGCAGGTTTCAGTTTGTCGGGGGCTAAACCCTAGCACGTTTGATCATTGATACTAATCAGAAAATACGCGCCTATTTGCCTTTCCAGACCGGGTCCCGTTTCTCGGCAAAAGCCCGCGGCCCCTCCATAAAGTCTTCCGACATCAGCATTTTTTGATAGATCGGTAAATCGCTGTTACCCGGCTTGGTCGCCGCGAAAGCCAGCGGCATCGGCAGGTTATGTATCACGGGTACGACCTCCTTTAGCGCCTGCAAAGCGAGCGGCGCACCATTTGCCACTTCTCGCGCCAGTTCACGCGCACATTCCATCAGTTCATCGAGCGGACAAACACGACATGCCAGGCCCCATTGCCGGGCTTCCGCGGCGCTCATGCGGCGCCCGGTGTAAAGCAGGTCCATTGCCACGTTATAGGGAACTCGGTGCGGCAAAATCTGGATTGCGCCAACATCGGGTAGAAAGCCGCGCTGCATCTCGGGTAGGAAAAACTCGGCATGATCTGCCGCAACGATCATGTCGGTGGCAAGGGCGATTTCAAATCCGCCACCAACGGCCATTCCGTTAATCGCGGAAATGACTGGCTTTTTCAGACCCCAGAACTCGCTGATACCGGCAAAGCCACCGGGACAGGTAAACGCACTATTAACCGCCTCTTCGTTATTGTCGATGGCGGCGATTTCCTTCAAGTCCCAACCTGCGCTAAAGATCCGGTCGCCGCTACCGGTGATGATGCCAACCTGCAAGCTGTCGTCCTCCTGCAGCATCGAAAGGGCTTCATAAATCGCGGCTGAAACACCCGGATTAATCGCGTTGGCAGGCGGCCGATCGATGGTGATTTCAACGATGCGATCGTAGGTTTCTACTTTCACTTCTGAGTTCATTACTGCCCCCGAAAATTGTATGTGAATAGCGGCAATATATGTCAAAATCGAAATGCATTCACGCTTCGTTTTTTGCCCATGTCACATTGGCTAAATCCATTACTGTCTCCACGATCGATTGCCATCGTGGGTGCCTCCGAACGCGAGGATAGCCTCGCGGCAATGACACATCGTCAATTGTCGGATAGCGGGTACGACGGGGACATATACCCGGTTAATCCGAAGTACGAATCATTGCATGGAAAACCCTGTTACGCCTCGCTGGTTGACCTGCCGGTCGCGCCCGACCTCGTGGTATACGCCATCAGCGGTGTTCCCCTGGAACAGAGCTTCGATCAGGCATTGAAAATAAAAGTCGGTGGTATTCTTATCTACGCGGCAAACTACATCGAAAATGATCCCGAGCCAAAGCTTCCCGCCCGTCTTAGCGACAAGGCCAGGCAGGCAGGAATTCCGGTTTGCGGTGGCAACTCGATGGGTTTTTATAATTACGACCGCAATGTCATGGTCAGTTTCGACAGCCCGCCCGCGGGTCGACCCGCGGGTCACATCGGCCTGATCCTGCATTCCGGGTCCGGCATGACTTACCTGGCTAACAATGACGCCCGGTTCTGTTTCAACTATGTCATTGCGAGTGCGCAGGAAGCCAATGCGACGGTCGGCGATTACATGGATTACCTGCTCGATCAGGATTCAACCCGGGTTATCGCAATTTTCCTGGAAGCAGTGCGTGACGTGCCGGCCTTCATCGCGGCCTTAATGAAGGCGCGTGAAAAATCCATACCCGTGGTAATAACACGTCTCGGACGCACCGAGAAATCCGCCCAGCTGGCGATGAGCCATTCAGGCGCAATCGTCGGTAATCACGAGGCATTTATCGCGGTTTGTGAGCGTTACGGTGCGATTCTATGCCACGATGCCGACGAAATGATTGTTACCGCAATGCTGTTTGCTGCCGGCTTTCGGGTTAATAGCGGTGGGCTTGCGAGCATGCTCGATTCTGGGGGCATGCGCGAACAGATGATCGACCTCGCCGAAGATCATCGCGTCCCGTTTGCACAAATATCGCCAACGACTACGAAGGTATTGCGCGAGCATCTCGAGACCGGGCTGGAAGCGGTCAATCCGATGGATGGAATGGGAGCGCTCGGGAACAAAACCTTTCAAACTTATCTCGAGTGCGGAAAAGCCCTGCTCGACGATGCAGATACCGGGTTGATGAGTTTCGAGTTCGAATTTCGTGACGGTTTTTCGCACTACCCCGAGTTGTTTGACGTGGCAAAGCAGTTGTCAGCCTATAGTGTTAAACCACTCATCCTGGTCCAGAGCTGCACCTTCACCGATCTGAGTAATACCGCGGCCGAGCTGACCTCACAGGGAATCCCGGTTATCAACGGTATCGATGTGGCATTGCGCGCGATACGTAACCTGATGAATTATCAATCCGGAGGCTTTACTGTTGCTGGTTCGGATGAGTTTGATTTTGATCAGTCTGTTATCAGCAGCTGGTTGCGTCGTTTAAGTGTGGCCGAAAGCTGCGATGAAGTCACCTCGTTGAGCCTGATGTCAGACTTTGGCTTGCCGACGGTTAGTTTCAGCATTGCCCAAAGCTTCGACCAAGTCTGTGCAACAGCCGAGACCTGTGGTTATCCGCTGGTGCTCAAGACTGCGATGAAAGGCATAGCGCATAAGTCCGATGAAAACGGGGTCAAAGTCGGTATCGAAAATATTCAGCAACTCGAAGTGGCCTACCGCGATCTGCAAACCAGGCTCGGTGACCGCGTCCTAGTCATGCCCATGATAGCGGCTGGTGTCGAGGTATCCATCGGTATGAAAAACGATCCGCAGTATGGCCCGATGGTGATTGTCGCCTGTGGTGGGGTGTTGATCGAGCTAATCGCCGAGCGTGCATTCAAGCTTGCCCCGGTAAATAGCGAACAGGGCAACGCAATGATCGACCAGACCAGGCTTAAAAAACTGCTGTCCGGAATACGTGGTCAGGCGTCGGTCGACCGTGTGGCACTGGTCGACCTGGTGGTAAGGTTTTCGGAGCTGGCGTTTGCCCTGGGTGGGGAAATCGCCGAGATCGACTTGAACCCGGTGATTGTCAATCAGTCGGGTTGCACCATCGTCGACGCACTGGTGGTGCCAAAGTAGCACTCGTTTCAATGATTACTAGTACCAGGCGTCTTACACGGACACTAATTTACAGGCGATAAAATTTGCCGATTAAGAAGATCCATAATGATATATCGTAAAGAAATCGATGGTTTGAGGGCCCTCGCACTCATTCCAGTCATTCTATTTCATGCAAACTTCGAGCTGTTTAGCGGCGGATTTGTGGGCGTGGATGTTTTTTTTGTCATTAGTGGTTACTTGATCGCTTCCATAATTTTACAGGAGCAGGAACAGGGTGCATTTAGCATAGCGAAGTTTTATGAACGTCGTGCGCGCCGGATTCTGCCTGCGCTGTTTTTTATAACTTTATGTTGTGTGCCGTTTGCCTGGCTCTGGATGCTACCCTCTCAGCAAAAAGACTTTGCTCAAAGCATGGCTGCAGTTGCTTTTTTTATCTCCAATATATTTTTTTGGGACGAGAGTGGTTACTTCGAGGCAGCATCCGAAGAGAAGCCCTTATTACATACCTGGAGCCTGGCCGTCGAGGAACAGTTTTACCTGGTTTTCCCTTTACTTGTTATCCTGTTATGGCGAAATAAGGGTAATTATTTAATGGTCACGGTTACAGCTCTCGCAGTGTCGAGCTTGTTGTTCTCTGACTATTCTTCTCGTCATTTTCCAAGCGCCAATTTTTATCTTTCCCATACCAGGGCCTGGGAATTGTTTGTCGGCGTAATCTGCGCACTTCCCCAGTTAGACAAGTTTAGAAAAAATAATGAATTGTTAGCTGCAACAGGACTGGCATTGATCATCTACTCTATATTTGCCTTTTCCAGTGAAACCCGTTTCCCGTCATTTTATGCTCTTGTGCCGGTAGTGGGGACATGTCTCATAATCTTGTTCGGATCCAATGGCACGGTAACGGCGAAATTGCTGTCAACCCGCTTTTTGGTCGGAATAGGATTAATAAGTTACAGCGGATACCTATGGCACCAACCGTTGTTTGCTTTTGCTCGAATCAGGAGCATGACGGAGCCCTCCGCGGCATTATTCTTGTTACTCTCGGTGTGCGCCCTGTTGCTGGCGTATTTTTCATGGAGATTTGTGGAATGCCCTTTCAGGAACAGACAAAAGACCAGCACGACTTTCACCATCCGGTCACTATCCGTGTTTGCAGCGTTCGTTATTGGGATTGGCGTTTTCGGTAGCATCAACAAGAGTTTCGGTGACAAGACGCTTAGTAATGGTGATAAATTAAGTGAACTCGACCACAGGCTCAGAACCAATCATGGACTAGCCAAAAGGTGCAATGCCTTTCCAGTTAAGCAAGATTGCAAGACAAGCGATGATCCCGAAATACTGATATGGGGCGATTCGTTCGCGATGCACCTGGTGCAAGGAGTCTTGTCATCTAATCCTGACGCAAAGGTAGTCCAAATGACAAAAAGCACTTGCGAGCCGTCTTTTTATTTTGTTTCTTATCATCAAACTCACCGAGTAAAACGCCTGGCCGAGGAATGCTGGGATTTCAATAAAAAGGTATTGGAATGGATCGATCAGAACAAGTCTGTTAAATATGCCGTACTGGCAACGCCATTTGGAAAATTTGTCAATAGCAGTTTTGAAATCATGACAGATGATGGAGCTTTCAAGCTTTCGACTGATATAACAAAACTTTATTTTTTGAAAACCCTCGAAGCCTTAAAGCAAAGAGGAGTCAATCCGGTAATTTTTGCACCAACGCCTAGATCCAATTTTGACATTGGTCTTTGTGTAGTCCGGATTATTATGTTCGATGATGATCTTGCGGTATGTGATTTTCGACTAAGCGTATCGAAACAAAGGCAAGAGGCCGTAATCAGATATCTGTCAGATATTGGGGAAGACTACCAGGTGGTATGGGTTTCTGACGAGATTTGCAAGAATGAAGTCTGCCAGGCCTTTACCGATGGCACGATAATTTATCGGGATATCGCACACTTGTCTTACGAGGGTTCGGCCTTCATAGGCAAGAAAATGAATTTTTATGACCTTATTACCGCGCCAAAATAATCAGGTTGAATTTAATACCAGGCGTCTTCCATCGACGCTTTCCTGCGGGCGATAAAATCTAGCAGGGCATCGTCGATAGCAGGGTCGATTGCCGGGGCCTCATACTCCGCCAGCATCTTGTTCCAGCGGTCGTAGGCGCGTTGCTGCATATCCTTGCTGCCGGTTTCGCTCCATTGCTCGAAGGGACCGGAGTCTGCCAGTCCAGCATTAAAATTTGCAGTTTTGTAGTGTCGCATTGTGTGAGCGACCCCGAGAAAATTGTTGCCGACACCGGCTTCACGGTAGGCATCGCCAGCGAGCTGTTCTGCATCGATCTCAAGTCCCGCGACTACCCGTGCCAGAGCGCCGCATTGTTCGGCGTCCATGACAAACTTTTCATAACCGATGGTCAGGCCGCTCTCGAGCCAGCCCGCGGCCTGGAAGATGAAATTCGCTCCGGCCATGATTGCCGGGTTCATCGCGTTGGTGGATTCCTGCATCGCCTGGGCGTCAGCGATCTTGGATGCGGTCAAATGACCGCCGCAGCGAAACGGAAGTCCCATACGCCGGCTGAGTTGAGATATCGCGAGTGTCGCCAGTGTGGATTCGGGGGTGCCGAATGTCGGCGCGCCGGATTTCAAATCAATCGTGGTCAGGAAACTGCCATAGACAACCGGTGCGCCCGGTCGTACCAGTTGAGTCAGCGCAATCCCGACCATCACCTCGGCATGCGCCTGCGCGATAATCGCGGGCTGGGTGACCGGGCTCATCGCGCCACCCATAATAAACGGAGAAATGACGTTGCCCTGGTTTGCCGCCGCGTAAGTTCGCAGCGCTGCGGTCATAGTGTTGTCATAGACCAGTGGCGAATTCACGTTGATATTGCCCTGGATGACGAGGTTCTCCCGCATGAACGACTCACCAAATACGATTTGTGCCATCGCCAGCGAATCCTCGGCGCGCTCGGGCGCTGTCACCGAGCCCATGAAGGGTTTATCGGAGTAACGCAGGTGCGCGTAAATCATGTCGAGGTGACGCTTGTTGACCGCTATATCGACCGGTTCGCAGATGGTTCCGCTTTGATGGTGCAGCCACGGGGACAGGTAGGTCAGCTTGATAAAATTTTGAAAATCCTCGAGCGTAGCGTAACGCCGTCCGTCCTTGATGTCGGTCACGAAAGGCGAGCCATAGGCGGATCCAAAGACCAGGTTATTGCCGCCAAACTCGATATTACGCGCGGAATTACGTGCATGCATGGTGTAGGTTCTGGGTGCAGTTTGACAAAGTGCTCGAACATGACCGGGGTCGAAACGCAACAGTTCACCATCGATGGTCGCACCGGCTTGCCTGAATAATTCCAGTGCTTCGGGATCATCCCGAATCTCGATGCCAATTTCCGAGAGCAACCATTCCGCGTGATCCTCAAGTCTAACCAGGGACTCCTCGTCGAGCAGTTCGTAAGCGGGGATCTTACGAGTCAAATAGGCGGGTGCACCAGCTGCACTAGATTCAGCACTGTTGAGTTCGAGAGAGCGCCGGCGGGCGGAGGCTCGCGACATCTGATTCTGGCTCAGCCGTGCGTGCGGGACTTGCCCGGGTCGAAGAAAGGAATGGCTTCGACCGCGGCATTGCCTGAAAAATCATCGCTGACGATGTCAAGCCGCGTTCCGGGTTGCGCTGCGTCGGGGCGCAGGTGCACCAGCGCCAGCGACTTGTTGAGACGGTGCGAATAGCAGGGGCTGTTGATTACGCCAACTTCCTCCCCGTCGAAATTTAATATTTCCCCACCGATAAGCGCATCGTCGTGATCGATTGAAATTCCGGCCGCAACAAAGCGTTCCTGCCCATCGGAGGCCAGTGCTGCCTGCTTGCCACGAAAGTCATCCTTGTTTCGATTCACGGTAAACCCGAGACCGACTTCCCACGGTGTGTGCTCTGCCGTCATGTCATAGCCAAAGAACAGCAATGCGGCCTCGATTCGAACCTTGTCGAGCGAGGCAAAAGAGCAGGGCATGATGCCCAGTTCCGCCCCGTGCCCAAGAGTCTGGTCCCAGATATCGCCGACTAGCGCGGCGCTGGCAAAGAT
Source organism: uncultured Gammaproteobacteria bacterium (assembly GCA_964196225.1). Taxonomy (GTDB): domain Bacteria; phylum Pseudomonadota; class Gammaproteobacteria. The sequence continues at coordinate 28,474 of CAXMSP010000144.1, forward strand.
TTCGTAACCGCGCTCACCCGAGTAACCAGTTCGTGAAATGCGACAGGGATGGCCAAACAATTGCGTCGCCTGGTGATGAAAATACTGCATTTCATTCAGTTCGATAGGGGTGTGTGCATCAAGCAGTTGCAGTGACTTTGGGCCCTGCAGCGAAATGTTGTGCAGGTCGTCGTCTAATTCGATGTCGACATTGAGTCCCTCAGCGGACTCCTGTAACCGTTGCATGCTTTCACCCGACCCGTGGCAGTGCATCCACTCATCGTCGCCGTTATTAGCGATAATGGCATCGTCACCTACCGTGCCCTGGTCGGTCAGAATTGCGCCATAAGCCGATTTCCCGGGGTAGATAGTCGTCATATCGCGCGTGATGACATGATCGACAACTTTCGCCGCATCGGGGCCACGAACAAACACCTTTTTCAGTGGTGACATGTCGAACATACCGGCGGCTTCGCGAATCGCATCGTGCTCGTCATTGGGATCGCTGTTATAGCTCCAGGCCGTTCCCATGCCGTTCCAGTCTTCCAGTCCCGACCCGAGTTCGGTATGTCGTGACGCAAGCGCCGAGGTGCGTGAAAGTTCACTCATAGTTTTTTCTCGATTAGATTCTCAAAACAATTCGTACAATTAATTTGGTCGAATAGACTAGTATATGATGACCAATTTTATTTGTTCTTAAAACCGCTTTCCAATCAAAAAAATTGACCCGAATGTCAAAATAATTTAAACAGTAGTTATGCGATTTCGTAATTTTGATAACCTGCGTAGCTTTATCGTCGTGGCCGCTCATTTGAACATGGGAGCGGCAGCCGAGGAGTTGAACCTGACCAAAGGTGCCATTAGCTATCAAATTCAGCAGCTCGAGGCCGAGCTGGGATTCGATGTTTTTTCCCGATCGAAACGTAAGCTCAGTTTAACCGACAAGGGTTCAGACCTGCTCCAGGTATCCAGGGCATTATTCGACAATGTTGAGCGCGAAATAGTCGCTCTCAGGCAACAAAACAGCGACCGCATCACGATCGGCATGGCGACTTATTTCGCCTCCCGTTGGTTATCTCCGCGGTTGATGCATTTCATCACCGAACATCCCGAGATCGGTCTTCGCATCCAGCCGCTGGTTGACCTGATGGATTTGCGCGCCAACGATCTGGATCTTGCAGTACGTTGGGGCAAGGGTGAGTGGGACGATGAAACACTCGAAATAGAATCGATTTTTCCATGCCCTGCGTTGCTGACGGCGAGCCGTGAAATCGGCGAGCAGATAAAAGCGCAAGGCATCGTTAGCGTGGTCAATCGGCAAACCCTGCTGCACGACCGGGACGGCAGCGAGGCCTGGATGGACTGGTTTGCAGCGGCGGGGATCGAGTGGACGCCAGGGTCGAATGATCTGGTGATTCCCGATCCTAATGTGCGAGTGCAGGCAGTTATCGATGGCCAGGGTATCGCCCTTTATGATTTTCTTGTCGACGACGAAGTGAAGTCCGGTCGGCTATACCAGTATCAACCCGTCACCTTAGGCGCATACGGTTACTACCTGGTGTATCCGAGAGGCACAGGATCCGGTTCTGCCATCAAAATTTTCCGCGACTGGATTATGCAGGAGGCCGGTCCCGGATAGAACTCACGGCTACCAATGTCTTGCGGCAATAGTCTACTGCTTTGGCTCGCTAGCAGAATTTAATCTTCGATATCGAGGCGCCGCTGCAGTGCGCGCAGACGACTAAAAAACTCGTCCCGGTCCACGTGGCACTGCCTGATGTGCCGGTCCCCATTAAATGCGGCGCGAGCGTGTAACACGCGATGATTATCCATCACCGCGGCCTGCCCGGCCTCCAGCCGATAGCTCACACAGGCCTCGGGCGCATAGACCAGTGCCAGTAATTGCTGCAGCGCCTGGTAAAATAGTCGTTTATGCGTTGAAACATCTGCGGACGCATCGACTCATCGCTGAGGATCTGGTCGTAATCCCATTCAGGTATTTTGCCGTTGAGAGTCGAATCCCAGAGCACTGGTTGCTGCCGACGTTTGGCGATCGCGTCGCTTGAATAGCTATGCTCGTGTAGCCAGGCTGACGTGTAACTGCTGAGATGGCCGTCTCCCTGCCACCGGATCTGCAACGATCCCGAGGAATCAATAGATAGCTCGTCAGGCGAAATGTCTGGATCAATGCTACCCAGTTCCAGGTATCGATGGCCACCGCTACGGTCACCGCATTGGGGACAGGTACAATTGTCGCGCAGCCAGATATGGTGGAAGAGGCTGTGATGTCCGTCTTCCCAGAGGATGGCAATGTTACGTTCTTGCCTCTCGATGCTTTCGATTGAGGGTCTCTGTTTGCTCGATGTTTCGGTTAGGACCGGGCTATTCAACTTGAAATTTGCGAGTTGGACAACGATTCGTAAAATTGTATCCGAAAAGTTAATGGTTGTGCGATATTATGAGCGTTCAAACGCATCCAAAAGCTGATAGCTTGATATGAATCATCCTGCGAGGGAGCGACAGGGGATATCTTTCAGTTTAAGTGGGCTATATTGTTAATTAATGATGATTTGGTCGAAATGCGATTGCATTAATCTTGTTATCATTACAGTGTAAGCACATTGAATGTAAATCAACATAGGAGAGAACTTTCATGAGACTTCTCAACCGGACAATACCGATACTTGCTATCTCGCTTTTGGTGCCGCTGAGTGCCCATGCGGATTCGTGGAGCTGCCGCCTGGGGAATGATGTACGTGAAGTGCATATGGAGCAGACAACATCGGCTCCTTTGCCATGCCAGGTCGTGTACAAAAAACTGACCGAGGGAGTTGAAGACCAGGTCCTGTGGGCTGCGCAGAACGACGCCGCTTATTGCGAATTTAAAGCCAAAGGTTTTATTGAAAAACTGGAGTCCTTGGGGTGGACCTGTGTGGAAACAATCCGTGACGAAACTGCTGTACAGTAATCTTATAAGCAGAAGTTAATTAACGACTCCTGGCTGTTTTTCTCGCTTCAAGTAACCCGCGCTAGACTAGAAGCGCCATACAGCCAGTAATTGTGCCGTAGATTCGTCGGTGTCCTTGTCGCCCAGTTTGTTTTGCCAGTACTGATACTCGATACCAATAAACAACTGTTGTGGTGCTTCAAACCAGGCCTTGCCCGCATCCCACCTGAACTGCGGCTGCGCGAGTACATGCGCCTCTATCGTATCGTCGAGTTCATTATCCCGTTCGCCAATGTATTCGATGTGCCCTTCGATGCTGAAGTCCTGGTTGCCAACTGAAAACGGATAGGCCCAGTTAAAGTCGATCATGAAGCTGTCGTCTTCAGCGGGTGCACCGCCATGGCCGACCGCGGCGTTGTCGTCGATATATGCAGTCAAGTCCAGATTGGCAAACGTAAAACCGGGCAGGTCCAGTGAGAATCGGACACCTGGAAGATACTTTTTAACATTCTCATCGGCACCGTAATTAATGCCGAAGATTATGCCGATATCCCTGACCGATCCAAATCCGACTTTATTGCCGGTAATCTTGCCGAGGCTGAAGTTTGTATACCACTCCAGATAAGCATCGCTATTATTAAAAACGGTGTCTCCACTTTCCAGGAGATCGACAAAGAAAAAATTGTCACCGTATTTCCAGTCACCGGCATATTGCACGGTCCAGATCTCGGTTTTTTCATCACCGCCGCCGGCGAACTCCGGTGTATCAAGGGTACCGTATTGGTATTGAACCTCGATTTTGCTCCAATCCTCGGCCAGACAGGAAAATGAGAAAAACAGCGCAAGCGCGAGCATGTAACCTGATATTTTCTTATTCAGCATTGCCGAATCCCCTAAACGTTACTGTCACGCGAGTTATAGAATCCTGGAAATATTGTATTCAGAATACTTTTTGATTACAGGTTTAACGAACTCGTATTTTTCCGGCAGGTTTTTCTTATGTATTTCACAGGCAGTTTTTTATTGCCAAAGATTGTCTCGGTTGGACTGATTGGTGATTGACTGGGGACGATACTGGTGTCGTCGCAGGTGTTAGGAAACTGTCTTAGCAACCACAAAAAATGGGGCCTCGATCGAGGTGTTTTATCGAGATAAAAACCGATCACTCAAAATCCTGAGGCCGGGGAGCTACCAGGTCATTTATGGCGACAAAAACATGGCTGCTGCAAAAGCAGGCGTCCGGGGAGTGGTTGATCAAACGACAAATGTGGAACCTGAAGTAAGGGTTACAGGCACAGGCTCCCTAATGATGCTGGCTGAGGGTCTGTTTTCTCCAAAGCGGACGCTGCCAAACTCCTCACCAGTGGCGACCTTCGGCCATAAGCCGTCATTCCGGCGAAAGCCGGAATCCATTATCGAGCCTACGATGACGGCGGGCCGGGCGTAGCCCGGGAACAATCTGGAGAAAGCGCTTAAGTGGATGCCGGCTCGTAGGCCGGCATGACGTTTGACGGAGGACCTCCAGGGTCTCCTTTTGGTCGATAGTCGACGCCTAAATTTATCTTTCCAATGCCCGCTTTCGGGCTAACTAGT
>CAXMSP010000145.1:0-12790 GCA_964196225.1 uncultured Gammaproteobacteria bacterium
GCTTCATCGCCATAAATACTGGCGATACGCGTTTTAGTGACCGAATCGTAGAGATGTACGGCGCCATTGTTGGCAGCAATACTGGAATCATAAGGATCTGAGACGGCGATGTTGCCGTTTGCGAGTATGACCACCAGTTGGCCAAACTGGTCTCCTGCCCCGGGCGTCGGGTCGGTCAACTCAAATATCGAAACGGGATTGACATTTACGGTGCGGATCACCTGGACGGCGGCGTTAGCCGCCGTATCGACGGCATCGTAGGTCACCGTATAGGAGCCCAGGGTGTTTTCGTCGACCGGGTTAACGGTTGTCACCGCCACGGCACCATCGATATTATCCAGGGCGGTCGCCCCCGCATCAACGTAAGGCGTACCCAGTTCAATATTGACGGGCGTTGCACCGGTCAAGGTAATCACGGGAGGCGTGACATCCGGGGTCACGTTGACGGTACGGGTCACCTGGGCGGCAGGATTGCCCGCCGCATCGGTGGCGTCGTAGGTCACCGTATAGGAACCCAGTGTGTTTTCGTCGACCGGATTAACGGTTGTCACCGCCACGGCACCATCGAAACTATCCAGTGCGGTCGCATCCGCATCGACGTAAGGGGTTCCCAGCTCGATATTGACCGGCGTGGTGCCGAGCAGGGTAATTACCGGTGGGGTGACGTCCGGGGTTACGTTCACGGTACGGGTCACCTGCACGGCAGTATTGCCGGCTCCGTCCGTGGCATCGTAGGTCACCGTGTAGGTACCCTCCAGGTTTTCGTCGACCGGGTTGCCGGTCGTGACTGCCACGGCGCCATCGATATTATCTAGCGCGGTCGAGCCCGCATCGACGTAAGGGGTCCCCAGTTCAATATTAACCGGCGTGGTGCCGAGCAGCGTGATCACGGGTGGTGTTGTATCCGGGATCACCGTAACGGTTACGGTGCGGGTCACCTGGACGGCTGCATTTCCCGCCGCATCGACGGCATCGTAGGTCACCGGGTAGGTGCCTGCCAGGTTGACGTCGACCGGGTTAGTGGTCGTTACCGACACGGCGCCATCGATATTATCCAGTGCGGTTGCGCCCGCATCGACGTAAGGAGTTCCCAGCACAAAACTGATAGGCGTTGTTCCGACTAACGAAATTACCGGTGGCGTTGCATCCGGGGTCACGTTGACGGTGCGGGTCACCTGGGTGGCGGCGTTCCCGGCCGCATCGACGGCATCGTAAGTCACCGTGTAGGTACCGATCAGGTTGACGTCGACCGGGTTGCCGGTCGTTACCGCCACGACGCCATCGATATCATCCAGCGCGGTCGCCCCCGCATCGAAGTAAGGCGTGCCCAGTTCAATGCTGACCGGCGTGGTGCCGAGCAGGGTAATTACCGGTGGCGTTGTATCCGGCGCGGGTATAGTCTCCTCGATGAAGTCAATGCTTCCATCATCTTCACTAATACCATTGTTACAGGCGCTAATCCCGGCCAATACTGAGGATGGACAGAGCTAATTTGAAACTGTGCTGTATAAATCGCAAGGATTCCTCCTGCTGCTGTGAAACGCACAACTAAACGGCGCTTGCGCAGTGCGAAATGTGCCCGTATCCGAGCTCATCGGATCAGCTTGCAACTAATCCCTGTCTCCCGGGAACCGGGATTTTGTTTATCTTAAAAGAATAAGCTTAGTACAAAGCACCAAAAAGGTGAGGGATTTGACGTCGATCGTCAAAACGGCTTCGGCGCTATCGGGCGTCCTAGCTAGCTCTTGGCGCTGGAGCGTGCTGAATGTGTAGTTGAAGACTGATGCGCTATTGCGCCGCGCTGAGACGGGCTGGCAGTGATTCGTTAATCAACCAGGTTGTCGGCACGCACCCGGTTTTCGGTGTGTGCGTCCGTGACCTTGCCGTACAGGTCTTTGACCCGCGCCATGCTGCCGATCATGCCCGGTTTTTCACTGAACGACATGATCAGTAACAGGCGATCAGCATTGCCGCTGTTTGCGGTGACCTGGTGCAGTGAAAAACGGCCGAGGAAAAACTGCAGGTCGCCGGCATTCAGCTCGAGCCGCTTGACCTGGCTGCGATCACCGTCAAGCACCTGTTTAACCTCGTCATAGCATTCGTCCTGCGCGCTGCGCAAGTCCGGAACGTATTCGAAATGCCCGCCGCTCTCTGCCGGCTGGAGTAGCATCGTGATGGTGAATTCATTGGTGTCGAAGTGCCAGTTGAATTGTTGTCCGGGCTTGCCGACATTAACAATCATGTTTGATACCGGGTCTTCGTAAATGAATAATTCTTTTTTGCCCAGGCACTCGGCGAGAAACTGTTTTAACGGTTCCCAGTAATAGAGCCGATGCGCGGCAGTGTCATCGCCAAACAGGTCGGCAGTAATGAAACCGTTGGTGCGTGGAATAAAAATATTAAGCGGGTGGTCCCTGGGTAACTCAGGATTGCCATCGTTAAGATAAACATTGCACTGTTTGCGCTCCGAGTAATAGGTCTGCGATTTACGTTCATCGGCTTCGGCAAGTAAAGTATTAAGACCAGCAGCACTGAAAAAATCGCGGATAACCGCGCAGCCATCGTCATCGAGACCGGCCCTGACCTGCTCTATTATCTCGCGCCGTTTGGGATGTTGCGGCTCATCGATGGGATAGCGCGCGTGATTGACGATTTCGGTACAGGCGAGATTCTGTGACATAGCTGATTTCTCCACAGCTAGAGTTTAGCGTAACTGACTATCCTTGCTGGCCCTGCGATTGACACCACCCTGGGTTGCCTGCATCTGGTCGAGTTCCTGTTGACAGGCGATACACAGGCGCACCCCCACGATAGCCTTGCGACGCGCCTCGGGAATATCGGCACCGCATTCCTCGCAATGGGTCAGGCTCTCACCTTTCGGTAAACGGCTGCGCGCAAGTTCGACCGCATTTTCGACGCTGGCATCGATCTGATCCTGCACCGCACCGTCGCGTGCCCAGCCTGTTGCCATGGTTTACTCCTGCTTCACTAACAGGTAGATATTTTGCACCTGTCAACGGCCGTGTTCAATCAGGATTTGCAATTTCGAGCGGCGCATTGCGGGACTCGATATCGGTTGCGGCAGCGAACAGCGTGTCTTCACGAAAGCGCGCCGCGACCAGTTGCACACCCATGGGGGCGGAAGCATCACTGCCAGTGGCGACCGATATCCCCGGCATCCCCATCAGGGGCAGTGCAATTTGCGTCATTTGCGCCTCGAGTATCCGCCGAAAAGACGCGGGTGATTCAACGTCCAGCATATCGGGGAAGGGCGGTTCCGCTGAAACCGGACATAGCAGGACCGAGTACTTCGACAGGAACAGCTGCCACTCACGCGCAAGCGTTATTCTTTGCTGCAACGCTTCCATCAGGCTTTCAAGCGTGGGTGTCGGGCAGTTTTCGCGCAATTGCGCGTATACGAAATTGGCATCGGGGTCGTCTTCCTGTTTGACCGCGGTACCACCGTTGTAATGATATTCCGACATCCATAACAACAGTTGTAATTGCATCGCCTCACGCATCGGCGGGGTATCGACTTCAGTCACTTCCCAACCCGCATCCGCAAGCTGGGTTGCGGCCTCGCGCAATGCATTTTCGACTTCAGGGGTAACTTCAAGACCGTCGGGCGAGATGCACAAGGCTACCCGTTTCGGTGCCGGTGTCTGTTCGAGCGGTGCCGGCACCCACCAGGGATCGAGTTCGCTGGCCGCCGACATGGCCTCGAGAGCGAGCCTCAGATCTTCTATGCTGCGTGCAATGGGTCCTGACACCGCGGTTAATTGCGCGCCGATATGTCGATCTGGCAGCGACAGGTTGATCGCCGGAACTCGACCCAGGCTCGGGCGAATACCATGTAGTCCACAGGCATAAGCGGGATAACGGATCGAACCGGCGATATCGGTGCCGTGCCCGATGGCGCAGATGCCGGATGCTACGGCAGCCGCAGCGCCACCCGAAGACCCGCCGGGCGTCAGCTTCTTGTTACGCGGATTCAGGGTATGACCATGCAGTGAATTGCGGGTAAACCAGCGCATCGAAAAAGCAGGGGTATTGGTTCTACCGACAATAATGGCGCCGGCCTTAACCAGGTTCGTTACAACCGGGCTGTCCTGCTCCGCAAAGTGATCCTGTTGAATGCGTATGCCGTTGGTGTTGGCAAAACCCTGCTGATCTATATTGACCTTGATCGTTACCGGCACCCCGGCTAGTTTTCCGGGTGGCCTGCCATCGGCGATTGCGTCGTCGACGGCGCGCGCCGCGGCGAGTGCGGCCTCGGGCATCTGCTGCACCACGGCGTTAATAGCGGGATTGACGGCTTGCAGTCGCTGCAGGCTGTGCTCGGTTACCTCGGTCGCTGAAATTTCGCGATTGGCAACCCGGGTTGCAATGTCGGCTGCGCCTAAGCGCCATAGTTCGGTCATCAATCATCCTCGGCTGCAAGTCGAAACATTAACCCTGGGTTAATAGTATAAAGCAGTTAATATTTGGAAGTGTCTATATTATGCTTGCTGGCGTCATGCATCGAAACCCGCGCACCAACACACCGCTTGCCTTGCCTGAAGTTGTATTAAATGCGAGCGAGCGCAAACTCACGGTCACCTGGGATGACGGTGCGGCGCATAGTTTTCACTATGTCTGGTTGCGACATAGTGCGCGTTACTCAAACGGAATGCCGAACGATACCAGTGTCAAGATCGATCTGCTGCCGGATGATCCCGAGTCACTGGCGATCGGCGATTGCGCGATCGTAAGGTGAAATGCTGATGATTCACTGGCGTGACGGCGCACTGCAAACCCGGCATAACCTCGAGACCCTGCGCCAATCCGCGTACGACGATGACGCTCGTAAGCGGCGCAAACATCAACCCGTGTTGTGGAATCGCGATTCCGCCACCGATATTCCTGTTTTCAATTACGACGATACCCAATCCGAAAACGATCAACTCGATCTGTTGTTGGCGGTGCGTGATTATGGTGTTGCGAAGATACTGGGAGTACCGACCGAGCCGGGTAGCATCGCCCGGGTTACAACTGGTTTCGGGCCGTTGCATGTCAATAATTACGGCAGGATCTTCGACGTGAAGTCAGATGCCAACCGAAACCTGGGCTCGAATACCGGGCACTACCTGCCGCCACATACCGACGAGAGCTATCGGCACGATGCGCCGGGTATCTCTTTCTTTCATTGCCTGGTTGCATCCGCCGAGGGTGGCGAGTCGACCCTCGTGGACGGTTTCAAGGCGGCACAGGTATTGCGCCAGACAGACTTCGAGTCGTTCGAGGTTTTGACCAGGGTACCGGTTTTCTTTCAGCGTTGTGCAATGCCGCTTGACGATATGCGCAGCCACACGCGGATGCTCGTCACCGACATCGATGGCGACGTGGTAGGCGTACGCTGGACCGATCGGACCCTGCCGCCGCAGGATTTGCCGGCCGCAACCATTGAGCCGGTTTACAAGGCGATTCGAAAGCTGTGGAAAATTATCAACTCGGAGGACCTGATTCATTGTTATCGCATGAATCCGGGGGACCTGCATGTATTCGACAATCACCGCGTATTGCATGGCAGGCAGGAATTTGATCCGCTGGCAGGCGCGCGGCATTTACAACAGTGTTCGGTGAATCGCGACGAATTTCACAATAGCCTGCGAACTCTCGCTGCAAGGCTTGAACATCCGGCGGCTGACCTGGTAATGGCCGGTGGGGCAGTCGGTTGAGGATTTAGCGTCTGACCTGGCAGGTAATTTCGACTTTGCTGCCGCCAAACAGGCGTTTAGACTCAGTCGTGGTGCGCGCCGGGTGGGCATTACCGTCGAAGAATTCCCGGTAAGCCGCATCCATCGCATCGAAATCATCAAGATCGGCCAGGTGGACCTCGACCTTTACCATACGATCTTTCGAAAGCTGTAATTCGTCGAGAATACTGCCGATCGTGGCCAACACCGCGCGGGTTTCGGCGGCCACGTCTCCGAGAACCTCGAGGCCGGCGGGAAAATCTGCCGCGACTAGCCCCGACAGGAAAGCGTATTGGTCATCCATTACCACCTGGCTGAAGGGCGCCGCGGATTCGGGTACTGCTAGAGGTTGAATTCTAGTTAGGATCTGTAGGTCCTGAATCTAGCCAACAATATTGGCGCCGACAACTAGAAACACGCCGAGAACTACGAACAATATGAAAGTGATTGCCAAGTGCTTTGTGGTAGTTTTATCGTCCTGGTTCGGATTCATGTTTTGTTCCCCCTTCGATATTTTATCAAGTACTATATAGTGCCGAACCCAAAGCAAAATTACCACCACGTATGACCGATCAAACCTATGACACGCTAGTGCTTGATAATCCAGCACCCCATGTCCTGAAGGTGACATTGAATCGCCCCGAGGTCGCGAACGCGTTCAATACGCAGATGGCAACCGACCTGATGCATTGCTTTAAAACCCTGTCACTGGAGCCCGGCAACAATCGCTGTGTTATTTTAACCGGAACCGGCGACAAGGCATTTTGTGCGGGTGGCGATCTGAAGGAACGCGACGGTATGACGAATGAAGCCTGGACCGAACAACATCTCATTTACGAGCGCATGATACGTGCCATCATCGATTGTCCTCTGCCATTGATTGCCGCGGTTAATGGCGCCGCTTTTGGGGGTGGTTGTGAGCTCGCGGCAGCGGTCGATTTTGTCTATGCGTCAGAAAATGCGCGCTTTGCGATGACCGAGACCAGTCTTGGAATAATCCCCGGGGCCGGCGGTACCCAGACCCTGGCGCGAGCACTGGGTGAGCGTCGCGCCAAGGAATTGATATTGTCGGCACGACGTTTCAATGCAGAGGAGGCCCAGCGCTGGGGACTCGTGAATGAAGTGTTTGCAACCGGCAGCTTGCTAGATGAAACCTTACTGGTTGCTTCACGCATTGCAGCCAATGCACCGATTGCGGTGCGCCAGGCGAAACAGGCGATTCATGGTGGCTTGCAGATGTCGCTGACCGAAGGGCTTGTATTTGAGATTGAAGCCTATAAGCGCACGGTACCGACCGATGATCGGCGCGAAGGGGTTAAAGCTTTCAACGAAAAACGCGCGCCGCAATTCAAGGGGAAATAAGATCCATGTCTAACGAAGTGATACTAACCTGTGCCGTTAGCGGCGGGCACAATAACCAGGGCAAGCACCCTGACTACCCGATTACACCCGAACATATCGCGAGCGACTGCATCGAGGTTGCGAAAGCAGGTGCGGCGATCGTCCACATCCACGTGCGCGACCCTGAAACCGGAATGCGCTCGGGGGATCCGGCACTGTTTCGCGAGGTCGTCGAACGTATCCGTGATTCTGGCAGTGATGTTTTGATCAACCTCACCACCAGCGAAGGAGCGCGCTTCGCACCGGGCGAGGAGGACGCCGCCGTCGGTGGTCCCGGAACAACCCTGGTACAACCGCTTGATCGCCTGCATCACGTCGAGGAATTGCGACCCGATATCTGTACGCTCGACGTGGGCACCTTCAATTTCGGTGAAACCATCTTCGTTAATACTCCGTCGCATTTGCGCATCATGGCGCAGCGTATTCGTGAGCTTGGCGTAAAGCCCGAGCTCGAAGTATTTGAACCCGGTCATATCATGTTTGCTCATAAACTGATCGAAGAAGGCCTGATTGATGGTGCGCCTATGTTCCAGCTTTGTCTTGGCATTCCACATGCGTCGCCAGCAACACCCGAGATACTCAGTGTCATGAAAGGATTGTTGCCTGAGGATGCGAACTGGAGCGCTTTCGGTATTTCGCGCATGGAATTTTCAATCGTGGCCCAGGCCGCGAGCCAGGGTGGCAACTGCCGCGTCGGGCTGGAGGATAATCTCTATCTCGACAAGGGTGAGTTTGCGACCAACCTGAAACTGGTCGAGCGCGCGGTGCGTATCATCCGCGAGCTCGGTCGCGAACTGGCGACGCCGCAGCAAGCGGCCGAGCGTCTTGGGATAGAGCGTTAGTCGTGGCAAGGCTATACCTGATCCGACACGCACAGTCGGCGAATAATGAAATCTGGGACGGCAGCGACCATGTGACCGGACGCAAGCCCGATCCCGAGATTACAGCAATTGGCCATCACCAGGCGGAGACACTTGCCGAGCACCTGGCGCACCCGCAGGCAGAACCGCGTCAGCATCCCTTCAACCAGGCAGAGGAATTTCATTTTGGGCTAACTCACGTTTACTGCAGCCTGATGACGCGTTCGATTCTTACCGGCGAGTACATTGCCGTAGCCTGTGATCTTGAGTTGCAGGCACTCCCCGATATTTTTGAAAAGTACGGCATTTACGATGTCGATGGCGACGGCAATCTGCAGGGTTTGCCTGGGCCCGGTCGGGATTATTTCGAGCAGCGTTTTCCGCGACTCAAGCTGCCCGAAGAATTTAATGACGAGGGTTGGTGGAGTCGACCGGTAGAAGATGAGTCTGCCTTTATCACGCGTATGCAAAAGGTGGTAAACGATATCAGGCAGCGACTGGATCAGAGCGATGAATCCATTGCACTGGTGGCACACGGAGATTTTATCGATCAATTTGTCAACGAACTCATGGGTGTGATAAGACATCAGCCCAACTATGATAATCACTGGGTTGCCAACTGGGCCTTTCACAACACCTCGATATCGCGTATCGATTTTGTCAACGGCTCGCATAACGTGGTGTACATGAATAGAATCGATCATCTGCCGAATGAACTGGTGACCTGGTAATGACATACGCGCTCACACCTGATCAAGTCGATCAATATCAACGGGATGGTTTTCTGTTTCCACTGGAAGTTTTCGATAAAAACCGGATAGCCGCTATCCTCGGCGAACTTGAACAGGCAGGTGTGGTGGCGCGCGAGAAAGGACTTGAATCTGAATTGGCCCGGTTACTGCGCGCCAATACGCATTACCTGCTTCCATTTGTGAGCGAGCTAGCCAGGTCGCCGCAACTACTCGACCGGGTCGAATCGATCCTGGGTCCGAATATACTGTTGTGGAGCGCCGAATTTTTTATCAAGGGCGCACATACTGACAAGATCGTCAGTTGGCACCAGGACCTGACCTACTGGGGGCTCGGAGAAACCAATGATGAGCTGACCGCATGGCTAGCCTTGTCTGACGTCAATGTCGAGTCGGGCTGCATGCAGTTTGTCGCGGGTTCGCATCATCAACAGATATTGCCGCATCGAGATACCTTTGACACCACTAACCTGTTATCGCGGGGACAGGAATTAGCGGTTGATGTTGCTGCCGAGGATGCGATCGATGTCGTATTGAACCCGGGGCAGGTCTCGTTTCATCATGGTCGAATGTTTCATGCCTCGGGTCCGAATTGCAGCGCTCACGATCGCATCGGCCTGGCACTTCGATTCCTGACCCCGGAGGTAAAACAACTGGTCGCAAGGCACGATTACGCGATGTTGGTTCGGGGCATTGACGAGGACAAAAACTGGATTCATGTCTCCCCGCCCACTCGCTTGTTCGATCCGGCCGATCTCAAGCTCCACGCCCGCGTCAGACAGGATCAGGCCGCCGCGTTCGCCGAGGGTGCGGAACAGAAATTACACGCGGCCTACTAGCGCCGCCGGCTGCCTGCATATCCATCGCCTCGACAATCTCGACTGAACCCTCTTAAGCGCTTATCTATTTGACGATCAGGCAACTGGTCTCGGCATTGTCGGCAATCTTGCGCGAGACACTGCCTAATATCTTGCCCTTCAGCTTGCCCAGACCCCGGGTGCCTATCACGATCATGTCGATTTTCGATCGCTCGACAAAGCCGAGGATACTGGTCGCAGGATCACCGGTTCCGATCGCGGTTTGAACTTTGTTAGCCCCGGCTTTTTCCGCTTTTTCCTTAGCATCTCTTAAGATAGTCTCAGCGATTTTGCGCATAATTTCTTCACGAGTATTATTGAACGATTCGAACTGATGGTATTCCAGTTCTTGAATTTCATCGATTTCATAGGGTATTTGCATATCGCGAATAACGTGAACGATGAGCAATTCAGCGTTGTGTAGTTCGGCAAATTGAGCAGCCATTTTCAATGCGCGGTTCGAGGCAGCCGACGCATCGGTTGCAACTAAAATATGATTGATCATACGGTATAGATTCCAAAGGATAAGAGGATCTCGGTATTTAAACTCAATAGTATTCGAGAGTGCATCGTTAAAACGCCATCCCTGCCTGTCTGGACGACACTAAGGAGCGGATACCAAATAGCGCAAAAAATTGCCGAACCATTAATGTACCAATAATGTCTGGTCACCGCACTCGAGTCGTACAGGCACTCAATATTCGCATGTTAGGGTACCAAAAATATACCAAAATCTTATTAAATCAGACAATTTTTACTTAATTGGGCTTTTTTTGTCTAATAACTGTGGTGCAATAATAATAGTTATCGTAAACTACGAGTGCATTTAGTTGCATACATACGAGTGCATTTAATTGCATACAAATAATTCAGAGGAGTCTCACTAATCATAATTACTGTCGGTGCTGAGGCAGCAGCCGGGCTACTGGCAGGTAATCCATAGCGGATACAAATAACACCTTTGAAGTTAAGGCTGGACATAGGTTTATGTGTTAGCTGCATTTATAACTAGATCATAAATACCCGAGGAGGAAAAAATGAATCTTGTAAAATTCAGAAACAAAGTGATGGCAGCGGCTTTTGCGATAGTTTTAGCCAGCGTCACAGGTCAGGCAGTAGCCAAAGACTCAAGCAAGCCAATCGTAATCCCGACACATAACTGGTCAAGCCAGGTTGTAATGGCCTACGTCATTGGCGGGATTTTTGAAAGCCTGGGCGACAATGTCGAGTACAAACCTGCAGACTCTCAGGCCGTTTATGAAGCTATTCGCCTGGGTGATATCACTATTTCGCATGAAGTCTGGCAATCAACCTTCGGCAAGGCGTTCTACAATGCTATGGGCAAAGGCGGTGTTATCGATGCCGGCACGCATGCTGCAACAACACTTGAAGAAATGGGTGTTCCTCAGTACGTGATTGACAAAAATCTTTGCCCGGGTCTGCCAAACTGGGAAGCGTTGAAAAACTGTAAAGATGTCTTTGCAACTGCCGATTCCGGTGGCAAAGGCCGTTGGCTGGAAGGCCCGCAAAGCTGGCATGGAGACCTGATGCCTGTTCGCCTTAAAGCACTTGGACTGGGCGACGATTATGTCGTTAAGTTCGCAGGCGGCGCAGATGCAATCTGGGCAGAATTGGCGTCGGCCAAGAAAGAAAACCGCGGCATCATTACCTTTAACTGGACGCCGAACTTTACTGATGCGGAAGGTTTTGTATTCATCGAGTTCCCCGGATACACCGATGGCTGTCGCGTGGCAGATGGTGGTGACGGATCTTGTGGTTCGCCGAAAGGCTGGCTGAAAAAAGCTGCAAACTACAAATTCCCAAAAACGCACCCGGCTGCTTATAAAGCGTTCAGCAAAATATCTTTCACCACAACACAGGTTGGTCAAATGGCTGCTCTGGTAGACGTCGATAAACTGAGCCACCAGGACGCTGCCAAAAAATGGCTGGCTGACAATGAAGCTGCCTGGAAACCTTTCACCGAGTAAGGTTCGGAATACCGATGCTCCTTTGTTACCTTTCCAGGAGGTAGGAGCATTGTAGAGTTTAAACCCCTCCCATGGGCCCTGATGGCCCTGGGAGGGATCTCTGGCTACTCTCTCCCAGCTAATCGGGGATCAAACACCACCGCTATATTTGCGGCATGCTCGTCAAGATCCGAACTAGTCCAAGGAGGGATGCTGAAATGGCCAGTATAGCTGTAACAGTGATTTGAGATGACTCCGATTTGAGATCAATCCAAGGGCAAAAAAATGACTAACGAAACCAGCAATAGTACCAATTCTTCCACCGCTAATGATGATCACCCCGTCATCAAGTGCGATGGCGTCTACAAGATATTTGGCGATAACACTGCAGCCATGATAGCGAAATCGAATGGTAATATTGATGTCGAAGCATTCAAGGAAGCCGGTTGTATCTTTGGCGTTAACAATGCGTCTTTAGAAGTTCACAAAGGTGAAATGCTCATCGTCATGGGTCTCTCTGGATCCGGAAAATCGACGCTGCTGCGCTGTATTTCGAGATTGACTGACACCACAAACGGAAACATATTTATTGATGGTGAAGATTTACTCGCGATGAACGCAAAGGAGTTGATGGAACTTCGTCGCAACAAGATGGGCATGGTATTTCAGAGCTTTGCCCTGTTGCCCCATAAAACCGTACTCGAAAACATTGCTTTCCCTTTGCAGGTAAAGGGCACGAGTACAGAGGATAGTATGAAAAGAGCCATGGACATGATTCAACTGGTTGATCTCACAGGACGTGAAAATTATTTCCCGAGGCAACTGTCCGGTGGTCAGCAGCAGCGGGTTGGTATTGCCAGGTCCCTGGCGGTAGAACCTGATATCTGGTTCCTGGATGAACCCTTTTCAGCGCTTGATCCGTTGATCAGAAAAGAAATGCAGGATGAATTTTTGCGCCTTCAGGAAATGCTGAATAAAACCATTCTGTTTGTTACGCATGACTTTGACGAAGCCCTGCGCCTGGCTGACAGAATTGCAATCATGAAAGATGGCGTCATTGAACAATGCGATACGCCGGCCAATATTGTTCTGCATCCAGCCACCGAATACGTTGCCAAGTTCACAAATGATGTGCCGCGCGAGAGGGTATTGACCTGTGAGAACGTCATGGAAGATATCGGCGCCGATTCCGATCTTAGTGAATTAAAGGTACCCAGAAAC
>CAXMSP010000146.1:0-11157 GCA_964196225.1 uncultured Gammaproteobacteria bacterium
GATCTAGCATAAGTGATGATTTTATTTATAAAGATTGATAGTAATTGATCAGGATTTCAGCGACTTCGGGGCGTGAAAATTCCTTCGGCGGAGCGATACCTTCACTCAGCATTTCGCGCACCCGGGTACCGGAAAGCAGCACAAAATCCTCTTTGCTGTGATTCGGTGCTTCGTTCATCATTACGACCCGGTTCAGTTTTTTCGACCACGCGGTGTGATCGGCGCGGAAGATTTCAATTTCGAGTGCATCGGCCGGAACCTCGGTGTCAAAGATCGTTTGGGCATCGAAGGCGCCATAATAATCACCCACGCCGGCATGATCGCGACCGATAATGAAATGGCTCGCGCCCATGTTCTGGCGGAAATAGGCGTGCAATACGGCCTCGCGAGGGCCGGCGTAGAGCATATCGAATCCGTAACCGGTAACGATGGCGCTGTTTTCCGGAAAGTACAGTCGCACCATGGTGCGAATCGCGTCGTCGCGCACGTCGGCCGGAATATCACCCGGTTTGAGTTGACCCAGCAACATATGGATTACGAGTCCGTCACATTCGAGTCGCTGCATAGCCATGTGGCACAGCTCCTCATGCGCAAGATGCATCGGGTTGCGCGTCTGGAATGCAACCACGCGCTTCCAGCCGCGTTGCTCGATTTGGTCGCGAATCTGTACCGCGGTTCTGAAAGTATCGGGGAAGTCGGTTTCGAAGTAACTGAAATTGAGCACCTGGATTGGGCCGCTGATCGCGTAGCGTCCGTGACTGTTAAATGCGTCGACTCCGGGATGCGCACTGTCGGTGGTGCGATAGACTTTTTCAGTCATTAGCGTCATCTGTGCGTCGCTGACCTGCTCGATCGAATTAACCTGTTGAATTGCGATTACCGGGCTACCCTCGACGTTCGGATCGCGCAACGCAATCCGCTCGGCACCCTCGATATCGGCAATCGATTTTACCAGGTTAAGGATTGGCACCGGGAAGAATCTGTCATCGGTCATATGCATACGCTCGGCAACACTGAGCGCATCGGCAAGATTCATGTACCCCTGCAACGGGGTGAAATACCCGCCACCGAGCATGACCGCGTTGGCGGCTGCGGCCGAGCTGACCTCCACCGAGGGCAGTTGCTGCGCTTCCTCGATGAGTGCGTTGCGCGTCGATTCGTCGTAGACGTAGAGGGGTTTGAGGCTGTCCGAGCCGACCGGATTAGTCATAGCGTTATCTAATAATTTTGATTGCATGAAATGTAACGGCTGTCGGCGCAGTTAGCAATTGAATCTGGTTGTAGGTGCATTCAGTGGGCTTATTCGCACCATTCTTTAAAGACAGTCTCGCAAGGCCACACTGAGCTGGTCGAGGCGTTGCACGATAAGCGGTGATTGTGGATTGGTTGCCGCCATCGTGAGCACGTTGACGATCTGCAATTGATATTTCTGCGCGAGGTTTTGGGCCAGTGGCGACGCGGGGCTTTCCAGTGTCAGTAAACAGGCTGCAGGATTTTTTCGCAGCAGGCTTTCGATCCGATTGAGGTCCTTGAGGCCGCCGTGGGCGTCGTGTTGGTCATGAATTGTAGCGATGGCCTTAAACCCCATATCAGCCTCGAAATGGGCTATAAATGCGTGATCAGTAATAAATCGCGGCTGACGTTTTAGCCATTGGGCCTGTTTATCCCCGCGCCAGGTTTCTATGGCCTCGATCAGGCTTGCAGCGTTCACTCTATATTGTGCCCGATTCTCGGGATCCAGTTTGGTCAGCGCGGTTACGATGATTTCAATACTGTGCAGCAATAGTTTTGGGGAATACCAGACGTGGCCATCTCCATTCTCGATGCCAAGTGCAGCTAATAATTCAAGTTGTAGTGCCGAACGCGGTAAAACTTCCGGTACCCGGTTAAACCCGGCCTCAAATTGACGTCCAACCCAGATAACGAGATCGGCCTGTTGCAGCAAGCGCATGTGTGAGGGCTTGAACGCAAAATGATGTGCGGAAGCCTGGTCCTTAATGATCAAAGCAGGTTCCCCGACGTCCTTCATTATTGCAGCTGTCAATTCATGCAGCGGCGCGATCGATGTGACCACGCGAGGCGCGGCACAGAGCGCCGCGGATTGCAGACATAACAGCAGGATAAAAAGTCGCATTCGAAGGATTAGAGACGTGGCGAAAAAGTTAGTTACGTTATAATATAACACAATGATTCGTAAAACTAAGTCTCCCGGTATCGCTTTTCGCAAACACGACCATGGCCGCTGCCAACGCCAGCTGTTGTCCGAAGCCAGGCAGCTATGCGAAACCCGCAAGCTGCGCCTGACGTCGCGGCGCCGGCAGGTACTCGAAATCCTGCTTGCCAGTCACCAGCCCATGGGTGCCTACGATATCCTTGCCGAGCTCAACCGGATCAATCCGTCCGCAAGAATTGCCCCGCCTATCGTTTATCGCGCACTCGAGTTCCTGATGTCGGAAGGATTGATTCATCGGATCGAAAGCAGGAACGCATTTATTTCCTGCGTACATCCGGGGCATCAATGCGCCGCCCAGTTTCTAATTTGCCGCGATTGCGAGCAGGTGGCGGAACTTGAAGGCAGTGATCCTCCCCTGTTGGTTGAAGCCGATAACCTGGGCTTTGCGGTCGACCACTCGGTCGTCGAGATCACCGGGATCTGCGCGGAGTGTCAGAAACATGCAGGCTGAATTATTAGTCCGGGCGCGCCACTTAAGTTTGACGCTGGGTAAGCGGCAGATTCTCGATGACATCAGTTTCGAATTGCGGCGCGCCGAGATTACGACAATCATCGGGCCCAACGGTGCCGGAAAAACCACCCTGACCAATATCGTCAATGGCCTGATCGGCAATTTTGAGGGTGAAATCGAACGTCTGCCCGGTTTGCAGATTGGTTACTTGCCACAAAAAGTTTATGTTAATACGCTAATGCCACTTAGCGTTGAACGCTTGCTGCAATTGACCTATAGCCCTACCGATCAGGAGCTCGATCGTGCCCTGGCCCAGACCGAGGTTGCCTACCTGAAACAGCGACAGGTGCGTTCGTTGTCCGAAGGTGAGTTAAAGCGGGTATTGCTGGCTCGTACTACGCTTGGAAAGCCTGACCTGATCGTACTCGATGAACCAACCGCGGGGGTTGATGTCAGCGGAGAGATCAGAATGTACCAGTTAATCGGCGAACTGCGTGACCAGTTGCAATGCGCGGTGTTGCTGGTGTCGCATGATTTACACCTGGTCATGTCGCAAACCGACCAGGTGCTTTGCCTGAACCAGCACCTGTGTTGCTCAGGTCTGCCCGAATCGGTTAGCCAGCATCCGGAATATCTTGCGTTGTTCGGACAGCGGGCGTCAGACTCGATCGCAATCTATACCCATCACCACGATCACGAGCATGATGTTTCGGGTGAATCCTCGGGGCATCGGCATGACTGAATGGCTCGATGATTTCGTGGTGCGCGCCGTGATCGCCGGCCTGATTATGGTCGCCATTGCGGCACCCATGGGATGCCTGATGGTGTGGCAGCGACTTGCGTT
The DNA here is from genome assembly GCA_964196225.1 of uncultured Gammaproteobacteria bacterium. GTDB lineage: Bacteria > Pseudomonadota > Gammaproteobacteria. The sequence goes on from CAXMSP010000146.1 coordinate 3,529, forward strand.
TCTTAGCGATACCCTGGGACATGCCGCGGTCATGGGGGTGGGCCTCGGATTGCTGCTGCAGGTGCAACCCATATTCGGTGTATTGGCGGTTGCCCTGTTAATCGTGTTTTCGCTTAGCCGGGTAACCAGTTTCAATACCGCGCTTTCCGAAACCACGCTTGCGATTATTTCCCACACCGGGCTTGCGGGTGGCATCATCCTGGTGGGCTTGCTGCCGGCGCATACGGTTAACCTCGAGGCAATATTATTTGGCGATTTACTCGCTACCACCACTGACGATTTAGTGACGTTACTGGTGACCACGGTGTTGTTGCTGCTTGTGTTGCTGCATCACTGGCGCTCGTTTGTCGCGGTTTCGGTTAGCCGTGAAATAGCGCAGGCCGAGGGCATCGAGGTGCGCAAGGTCCAGTTCCTGATGTACATCATGATTGCATTGCTGGTGGCGGTAATGATGAAGGTCATGGGTGTGTTACTGATTGCGGCGATGCTGGTTATCCCGACCACGAGCGCGCGCCTGTTCAGTCGCAGCCCCGAGCAAATGGTATTTATCAGCGGACTTTATGGCCTTGGCGCGCTCGCCGGCGGCATCACCGGCTCCTTCCATTTCGACTGGCAGACCGGTCCCGCCATCGTCGTCAGCGCCACCCTCCTGCTCCTCCTGACCCTCGGTGTTACCCGCAGCTTCAAACCCCACCTCGAGTAATCCATCGCCCTCAAGGCAATTCCGTTTATGCCTTTCCACGACGACAACCGATGAAGGACCTTGTGACTGACCGGGTGGCCTGCGGCTTCCCGAAAATACAATGATTTTGAAGGGCAAGGCGAGACTCGGCATCCATGCCTCGACTTGCCACAGGCCGCGTCCATGCGGCCTGACCCTCCAAAATCATTGTTTTTTCGGCACCCAGTCTTTACGTCACAAGGTCCTTCATCGGTTGCCTGCCAGGTTTGGATCTGCTCCTACGAGATAGCTCGAATACAAACACATCTCCGATGGCCGTGCCGAATCGGAGGGAATGCCCTGGATGGTCTGATGTTTGTGTTATATCTGGGTAGCTTGGGGTTAAAGGCATTGACCTGTTGGCTGGCAGCGGATAGAATTCGCCACCTTTTTCAGTATTGCATCGGAGTAACACATGTACGCTGTCATCGCCACGGGCGGAAAACAGTACAAGGTAACCAAGGGCGAGACCCTGCGCGTAGAAAAGCTTGACGGCGACGAAGGTTCGACTGTAAAGCTCGACAATGTGCTGATGGTTGCTGACGGCGACAAGGTTTCAGTAGGAACCCCGACGCTCGACAAAGCATCAGTGACGGCCAAAATCATGGCGCATGGTCGCGGCGACAAGGTGGAAATTATTAAATTTCGCCGTCGCAAGCATTCGCGCACCCAGGCCGGGCACCGTCAAAGTTATACTGAAATCGAAGTTACCGATATAAAGGCATAGGTTCTTAAGCATGGCACATAAGAAAGCGGCGGGCAGCACCCGCAATGGTCGCGATTCCGAATCCAAACGTTTAGGCGTGAAGAAGTTCGGTGGTGAGGTGGTAATTCCGGGCAATATCCTGGTGCGTCAACGTGGCACCAAGTTCCATCCCGGTGACAATGTTGGCTGTGGCAAAGATCACACCCTGTTTGCGAAAGCCGAGGGCAAAGTCGAATTCAAGATCAGGGGTCGTCACAATCGCACCTTCGTAAACGTGGTGAACTAGCAGTAGCCTCTGTTTAAATCGAATTCAAAAAGCCTCGCCTCGTCGAGGCTTTTTTATTACCCGATGGTATTATCCCCCGATGAAATTTATCGATGAAGCCAATATTTTCGTAAAGGCCGGCAATGGTGGTAACGGCATTGTCAGCTTCCGGCGCGAAAAATACATCCCGATGGGTGGGCCCGATGGGGGCGACGGCGGTGATGGCGGCTCGATCTACGTCATCGGCTCGAAAGATCTGAATACACTTTCCGATTTCCGGCATACGCGCCGCTTTGTGGCAAAGCGGGGCGCTAATGGACAGGGTAAAAACTGCACGGGTGCCAAGGGCGAGGATGTCATCATCGAAGTACCTTTGGGTACCATGATAGCGACACGGGATCAGGGCGAGTTAATCGCCGATGTGTCTACGGAATCGGAACCAGTTCTGATTGCGCGGGGTGGTTTTCACGGGCTCGGCAACACGCGTTATAAAAGCTCGACCAATCGAGCGCCGCGCCAATGTAGCAAGGGCAGTGCGGGTGAGCAGTTTGATCTTAAGCTCGAACTCAAGGTGATCGCCGATGTCGGCTTGCTGGGTATGCCAAACGCAGGTAAATCTACTTTCATTCGTGCGGTCTCGGCCGCCAGGCCCAAGGTGGCCGATTACCCTTTTACCACCTTGCACCCGAATCTCGGCGTGGTGAGCGTGGGTACGCATCGCAGTTTCGTGGTGGCGGACATCCCGGGCCTGATCGAGGGCGCCGCCGACGGCGTCGGGTTGGGCATCCAGTTTTTGAAACATTTACAGCGCACCCGATTGCTACTGCATATAATCGACGTTATGCCCGGCCCGGAAGCAGATAGTGCGGTTGAATCGGCAAATAAAATACTGCGCGAGTTGAAGCGTTATGACGAGGCACTTTTTCGTAAGCCACGTTGGCTGGTGCTGAACAAACTAGACCTGCTGGCGGCAGACGAGGGTCAGGCTGTCTGTGATGAAGTTAAGGCGGGTCTCGAATGGTCCGGCCCGGTATATGCAATTAGTGCAATCAATCGAGAAGGTGTCGATCAACTTTGCCATGACATTATGAATTTCCTGGAAAATGATGAATCGGTTTAAAAAAGTAGTCGTCAAGATTGGTTCTGCGCTGATCACCGCGGGCGGCAAGGGGCTGGATCGAGAGATGATCAGCGCCTGGGCGGATCAGATGGCGCAGTTGCGTGCCGAGGGTGTCGACGTGGTGCTGGTTTCTTCGGGTTCGATAGCCGAAGGTATAACCCGACTCGGCTTGAAATCCCGCCCCAGCAGTATTTCGGAGCTACAGGCCACCGCGGCGGTCGGGCAAATGGGACTGGTGCAGGCCTACGAGGCATGCTTCCAGTCGCATGGGATTAACAGCGCACAGATTCTGCTGACGCACGCGGATTTATCAAACCGGCAGCGTTACCTGAACGCACGCACCACGCTGCGTACTCTGCTCAAATTCGGTACCGTGCCGGTGGTCAATGAAAATGACAGTGTCTCCAACGAGGAAATTCGTTTCGGCGATAACGATACGCTTGGTGCACTGGTAGCCAACCTGGTCGAAGCCGATTTACTGATTATTCTGACCGATCAACAAGGTTTGTTTGATTCCAATCCAACCGACAATCCGGACGCGAAACTGATTGAGCGAGCCGATGCGCGCGATCCCAAACTGGTTGATTACGCGGGGCCAAGCAGCAGTCACCTCGGCCGTGGTGGCATGCAGACCAAGGTTAGTGCGGCCCAGCTGGCGATGCGGTCGGGCACGCACACGGTCATCTGCTCCGGCAAGACGCAAAACGTGATTACTCGAATCGTGCAGGGCGAAGCGCTGGGTAGTTTTCTGGAAGCGAGCGAGGGCCACCTCGCCGCACGCAAGCAATGGCTCGCCGGACACATGCGTTGCGCCGGTGAGTTGCGCCTCGATGAAGGTGCCGTTGACGTGCTGGTGAATAAAAATGCGAGCCTGCTGCCGATTGGCGTGAAGGCGGTCAGCGGGGTATTCAATCGTGGGGAAGTGGTTGCCTGCCTTGCCCCGGGTGGCACCGAAATTGCTCGTGGACTGGTTAACTACCCGTCGGATGAATGTAAGCAAATCATCGGTAAGGCGAGCAAGGAAATTCCGGGAATCCTCGGTTACCAGGATGATCCGGAACTGATAAATCGTGAAAACCTGATTTTAATGAAGACCTAGACCATGAACAGAAAAGTTATCGCCTTTGGTGCAAGCAATAGCAGTCGTTCGATCAATAAAAAACTGGTGACCTATGCCAGTGGATTGTTGGATGGTGCGGAAGTTGAAGTTCTCGATCTTAACGATTACGAATTGCCCCTGTTCAGCGTCGATCGCGAAGACGAAATGGGTCAGCCTGAACTCGCGCAAGCATTCCTGAAAAAAATAACCGATTGCGACGGCATCATCATTTCCTTTGCCGAAAATAACGGTAACTACAGTGTCGCCTACAAGAACCTCTATGACTGGGTGTCACGGATACAGCCCAAGGTTTACCAGGACCAACCGATGGTCTTGCTGTCGACCTCACCGGGTGGTCGCGGCGGTCAATCGGTGCTAGAGCTCGCCCTGATCCAGATTCCCCGCTTCGGTGGCCACGTAAAAGCGAGTGTTTCGGTACCCTCGTTCGGGGAAAACTTTGATCTTGAGGCAGGGGTGATCGTCAACGATGATATCGGGTCTCGGTTACAGGAGGCAGTTAATAGCCTGTTTAAGTAATGAGTAACAACGCAACGATTCTCTTTTTCCCCCACGGTGCCGGGCCGCTGCCGTTGCTTAACGAGCCGGGCCATGCCGCCATGAATCGCTTTTTGCGATCCTTTCCAGAAACAATAGCGCAACCGGATGCCATCATTGTCATCAGCGCTCACTGGGAAGAACCCGTGATTACTGTTACCGCGGCAGCCGCACCACCTTTGCTGTTCGACTACACCGGATTCCCCGCCGAAACCTACGAATACGAGTACCCGTCACCCGGCCATCCTGAACTTGCCGGTAAAGTCCAGAGCTTGTTGCAGCAGGCCGGAATTGATTCCAGCCTCGACCACGAGCGCGGTTTCGATCATGGCATGTTCGTGCCGTTGATGCTGATGTATCCGTCGGCCGATATTCCCTGCGTCCAGATTTCGCTTGCGGCCAGCCTCGATGCCGCCGAGCATGTGCGTATCGGCAAGGCGCTGGCGGAATTGAAATCTGAAAATCTGCTGATTTTAGGCTCAGGGTTTTCGTTCCATAACATCAAGCAAATGATGGGCAAGCGCGATGACTCGATCGATCCCCGCAACCAGGAGTTTGAAAGCTGGCTAGCCGAGATCTGCGGCGATCCTGATCTGTCCGAAACAGAGCGCGAACAACGTTTGATTGGTTGGGAATTTGCACCGCATGCGCGCTATTGCCATCCGCGCGAAGAGCATCTGTTGCCGTTGCAGGTTTGCTACGGCATCGGGCAGACTGTGGCTAAGAGGGTTTTCAAGGATCCGGTAGTGGGATTTCTCGTCAGCGCCTACCAGTGGAATTAATACTGCTCCTGTTGCGGTAAGTGAGCCGCCTGCACCGGCAACAGGGCGGTTTCGGAGCGATCTCTCTGGCGCTCGCGGTACCAGATGTAGAGACTGCTCGAAATCAGCACGAAAATACCGAAAATCGTGGTGACGCCAGGCACCTCGTTCCAGAACAGGTAGCCAAATACCACGGCCCAGACAATATAGGTAAATTCGAACGGCGCGATCGCGCTCGCTTCCGATGAGCAATAGGCTTTGGACAGGCAGTAAAATCCAACCGCGGCAATCACGCCGATCACCAGCATCAGCATGAAATCAAGACCGGTCGGCATGCTCCAGTCGCGCCCAAAGAAGGCGAGCGAGGGATGGTCCGACGAGATCGAGATGATCCCGCTGAGCAACAGCAGGCTTAGTAGTCCACTGGCCACGGTAAAAACCAGTATCGCGTTGAAGGCGATGGTCATCGGGTGGTCGTGGCTACCCAGAAAGCGCGTGAGAATTGTTTGTGAGGCATAAGTGATTGCCGCCGTGAGTGCGAACCCGACCGCGAGCGAATTGAATTCACCACTCGGTGATAAAATGATCAGCACGCCGATAAAACCGACTGCGACCGCGCTCCAGCGACGCAGGCCTACTTTTTCACGCAGGATTAGCGCGGACATCGCGGTGACGAAAAGTGGCATGGTAAAGGTAATCGAAACCACTTCGGCCAATGGCATCGCCGCGACCGCGAGGTAATAAGTAGTATAGGAACTGAATCCGAGCAAGCCCCTTGCCACCATTAGTCCCGGGCGGCGCGATATCAGTGATATGGTTTCGCGCGTGTATTTGATCATCAGCAGCAACAATCCCAGTGCTATCAGCCCGCGTACGAAAACGATCTGCAGCACCGAGTAATGGTCGCTGAAATGTTTGATGATGATGTCCTGTATCGAAAACAGGAACAGACCGAAAACCAGGATAATGGCTCCGTTGGCTGCATCGAGGGTGGAAATGGCCGACCTGGCGCGCATGGGAATCCTTATATTCTTAGCAGGACACGAGTCTAGTGCTTAGAGACTATTTGAAAAGTGAATTTTTATGGTTAGTATAATCGAAAAATCCGATTGCCTGTTGAGTGGAGGCCACACGTGAAAATCGAGCATATTCGCACCTTTCTGGAGATCTCCAACTGTGGAAATTTTAATCGTGCCGCGGAGAATTTACACGTTACTCAGTCCACTGTCAGCGCTCGCGTCAAGGCAATGGAAGATCATTTTGGCAGAATTCTGTTCACACGGGGTCATTCCGGGGTCGAGCTAACCTCGGCGGGCCAGCATTTTCGTGAGTACGCGCTCAATATTCAGCGGCTCTGGCAGCAGGCGCAACAGCGTATATCGCTGCCCGAAAATTTCACCCACGGTATAGGCCTCGGTTCGCAGGTCAGCCTCTGGGATAGCCTGATTCTGAGATGGATTCCGTGGATGCGACAAAATGCCAACGACGTTGCGATTCACGTCGAAGCGGATTATTCGCCGAGCTTAATGCGCCAGCTCTCCGACGGCCTGCTTGATATCGGCGTTATGTATAACCCGCGCCAGACACCTGGCCTGGTGATCGAGGACCTGCTCGAGGAAACCCTGTTGCTGGTGGCGACGAACCAACGTGAAATGGTAGATGGCTGGGTTGAAGACTATGTTTTTGTCGACTGGGGAGAAGAGTTCCGTCGACTTCATGGTGAGGCCTTTCCGGATATGGACACACCCGCAATATCGGTCGGACTTGGGTCACTTGGGCTCGAGTATATCCGGCAAAATGGTGGCTCGGGTTACTTTCCGATGCGTGTGGTGCAGCCGTTTATCGATAAGGGCGAGCTGTTTCTGGTTAACGGTGCCCCTGAAATGAAGCGCCCGGCCTACATGGTGTATCCCGAAGTCGCGCGTTTCCAGGAAACCCTCGACCTGGCGCTAACCGGGCTACGCGAGATTGCCAGCCAGTGGGAAGTCAACTAAGCGTCATCGCGGAAAATGCGAAGCATTTATCCGCGATCTTACAACAGCGTCGTGATTTTAAAATTCCGATACACCAACCCCGCGTACGCGGGGTTGGTGTATCGACTGACTCAGGATTATAAAACCTCAATCATTTCGAAATCATCCTTGCTCATGCCGCAGTCCGGACATTCCCAGTCATCGGGGACGTCAGCCCAGCGAGTACCGGGTGCAATGCCATCTTCCGGCCAACCCTCCGCTTCATCGTAGATAAATCCGCAAACGATGCATTCCCAGCGTTTCATTGATTCAGCCTCAATAATGTTGTGTTAGCAGAACATAGTGATCTGCAACGTAAGACAGGTACTCGATCTCACGCTCGGTGAGCGCTCGCTTCTGTATTACCGGGTTTCCGAGGTAAAGGTATCC
>CAXMSP010000147.1:0-8638 GCA_964196225.1 uncultured Gammaproteobacteria bacterium
GATATCGGGTTGCAATATAGACACGCCGGCCTTTAAGGCCGCATGAAATTCAACCCGGGTTGTCAATCGCTCGCCGGTTGCAATCGGAATCGACGTCGCCCTAACGACTCTGCCGATTGCGTCCATCTGGTCGGGTGGACAGGGCTCCTCAAACCACAATGGGTCGTAAGGTTCGATTCTTTTCGCCAGACGAATTGCCGACGATGTGGTCATTTGCCCATGCGTGCCAAACAGGATATCGGCGCGATCACCGACTGCCTCACGAATGCATTTCACATTGTACTCGGCGCGCGATAACTCATGCAGAGAGAGTTCGCGTCCACCCTGAAAACCATAGGGCCCGGCAGGGTCCTGTTTGACTGCGGTAAAGCCCATTTCGATATATTCGAGTGCACGTTCGGCAGCGGCTTCGCCATCATGGTAAACATCGGCTGCATCTTCACCGTCTGGCAACTTCCCTGGATAAAGATAGGTATAGGTGCGAATACGTTGGTGAAATTTACCCCCGAGTAACTGGTAAACCGGCTGGTTGTGCGCCTTGCCAAGAATATCCCAGATTGCAATTTCGATACCGCTAAACACGGCCATCATGCTGACGTCGGGGCGCTGCGTAAACCCGGCCGAATAAACTCTGCGAAACATGGTTTCGATATTATGCGGATCTTCCCCGGCGATGAAACGCTCGAAGGTGTCCTCCACCATGGCGCAGGCGATATCACCGGATACCGGAATGCCGTAACATTCGCCGATACCCTCGATACCATCGTCGGTGGTGATCTTGACGATTATCCAGAACGCACCACCGATGCCTGTCGGGGGCACCGTAACCCAGGTTTTTATGTCTTTCAGTTTCATTGTCGCTACCCTAAACTAAATTTTACGCAATTGTAATTCCACCCAGTACGGCAATAACCGCCAACGTAGCATGGATTCGATGTCTAGATATTTTTGGGCATGATAAAATTCGATGGGAGTTATGAAAATATATCCTTTTGCTCATATAGAAACAACAGGTATATTGACCCCAGATTATTAGTCTTCCTGGAATGAAATAATGACTCAGTACAACAACCTGTTTCAGTCCATCAGCTTACGCCACAAAACACTGGATAATCGTATCGTGTTTGGCGCGCACACCGCCAATATGTCCGAGCAGGGGCTACCCGGCGAGAGGCACCGGGCCTACTACGAGGAGCGCGCGATCGGCGGCGCCGCAATGATCGTGGTAGAGCCGATGCCGGTGCATCGTACCGCGGTGCTGACGCGAGGCAACTTTCTCCACGACGACGATGCGGTGATCCCGCACTTTCGCAAGATAACCGATGCGGTACACGACCATGGCACGGTGATCCTGCAGCAGCTCTACCACGTCGGCCAGCACGGCGATGCCGATTTGTCGTATGCACCGAGCTGGTCACCGTCGGGGATGCCGTCTTACCACGATTCGGATGGCAGCCATGCAATGTCAACCCATGAAATCGAAGAAGTAATCGAAGGATTTACACGCGCCGCCAGGCGCTGTCAGCAAGCCGGTTTTGACGGCATAGACCTGTTCGCCGCCTACCACGCCCTGCTCGATCAGTTCTGGACACCCTGGTCAAACAAACGCGATGACCAGTGGGGCGGGTCACTCGAAAATCGAACCCGTTTGTCAATCTCTATCGTCAATTCGATTCGACAGGCATGCGGCGAAGACTTTATTATCGGCATGTCGGTAAGCTACTCAGAAAAAACACCGTTCGCCATGACACTGGAAGATTTCCAGGAAATCATCGCGCTACACGATCAAACCGCTAATGTCGATTACGTCAGCTGCGGTTCGGGCAATTACATCGACTGGGACCGATTGATGCCCACCTTTCCATTCGCTGAAAAACTCGGTGTGCCCCTCGCATCCGCATTGAAAACCGTGGTCAAACATGCTCGTGTCACCGCCGAAAGTCATATCCGTACCCCCGAAAATGCCGACTATGTGGTTGCCAGTGGCGATGCCGACATGGTGTCTATCGTACGCGGGCAAATTGCCGATCCGCACCTGGTGAATAAAGCACGTGAGGGACGCGGCGACGATATACGTTGCTGTATTTCCTGTAACCAGATGTGCTGGGGCCGGCGCTCACGTGACTACTGGATTTCCTGCCTGGTGAATCCATCAGCCGGACGTGAATTTGAATGGGGTGGCGACCGTTTCATAACCAACGGCGCCCAAAAAAAGATATTGGTAATCGGCGGCGGTCCCGCCGGCATGGAAGCGGCCCGTGTTGCCGCAGAACGTGGTCACAGCGTGACCCTGGCCGAAGCCCTGGGTGACCTCGGTGGTCAGTTTCGCCTCGCCGGGCTCGCACCCAAACGGGGTCAGATAATCGAATTAATCGGCTGGTATCTTCGGCAGTTCGAAAAGCTCGGCGTTGAAGTACAGTATTTCACCGCAATGGACGATCAGGATGCGATCGAATTTAGTGCCGATGAAGTAATAATCGCCACCGGCTCAATGCCCGATGGCCTGGCCCGCCAACGCTGGTTACCTGCCGAAGACGAATTACCCGGCCTCAACAATGGCAAGGTCTGGTCCTGCGAAGAAGTCATGCGCGACCAGGTAGTACTGGGTGATCGTGTAATCCTACTCGACGAGGGTGGCAACTGGCGCGGGGCTGGGACCGCCTGGTACCTGGCCGACAAAGGACATCAGGTGACCATTATTACGCCCGATGCATACGTTGGAAAGGAACTCAGCCGCACCACCGCGGACTTTCAGATTCGCAGTAACCTGGGCAAAGCCGGAACACGTTTTATGGTCGAATCGGTGATCGAGCATTGGCATGGCGATAGTGCCGATGTGCGCTCACTGCTGGATGGCGCTGTTACTCGAATCGAAGCATCGGCACTGGTTACCGCGACCACCAATATGGCCTGTAACGATATCGAACTCGCCTTGAATGAAACCGGTATCAAATTCCATGTCATCGGCGATTGCGTGAGCCCACGATCGGCGCCGTATGCATTCCATGAGGGCCGCAAAATCGGCATCTCACTATAAAATCAAATTTACCGGAAATTTCTATATGCGCGATCTAAAGGGTATTAACCTGGCGCTGCAAACCCCGATGCATGAGAACGGCAGCATCGACTTTGCTCGCTGGCAAGAATTGATCGATATCTACATTGACACCGGTATACACGGTATCGTGCTGGGTGCTGGTACCGGCCAACACCCTTATCTGACACAGGCCGAGTGCAACAAGCTATACGAATTGGGCGCTACGCGTATCAACGGCCGATGTAAACTAATTTGTCAGACCTCGGCGCTTAATGTCGATGAAGTCATCGAACGTTCTAAGCACGCCCAGGATCTGGGTGCCGATGCATTGATGATATTACCACCCTACCTCGAAGGGCCTGAAGACGACGACGGCCTGTTCGAGTTTTATCGCAGCATCGATGCGGTGGTAGATACAGATATCATCGGCTACAACATTCCACAAACTACTGGTATCGGTATTTCTGTCACGCTATTCAAACACCTGAACGAATTGCCGAATTTCAATTACATCAAGGACAGCGCGGGCGATCTCGCCACGCATCAGGCATTTTTGCAAACCGGCTGCAAAGTACTCAACGGCGCCGACCCGACTACCGTTTTTGCACTGATGGCGGGCGCTACCGGAGCGATCTGGGGCGCTGCTAATTACATGCCACGCGAATGTGTACGCCTTTACGAACAGGTAACAAGCGGAGATTTAAACGCCGCGATGGTGTTGTGGTCTAAGATGATTCCATCGCTACTATACATCTGGCAAGGCAACTATATTGCCAAAGTCAAAGCAGCCAGCAAAATGCGCGGATTCGACGGGGGAGCCGTGCGACCTCCATTAATGCCATTGAGCACCAACGAAGAATACGAGCTGGCAAGCACGCTTGAATCGCTCGGCCAGGCATAGCCATTATGCCAACAAAACGCAGGCGGCAGCAAGGCCAGACGCGAAGCAGTCACAAATGCGAAAGATAATTGGCGCCCACTACCCATATGGGGTAATAATACAAATATCTGCGTTGCTCTGCGTCGGCAGTAGCTTGTGTGAATCAATAGTCATCCCCAGGACCACAAAAGGCATCAAGACCAATTGTCTGTCCGAAGGATGGGAGTCTATGTGAAAAGGCAACCGCCACTCGTTGGTATCATTGCAAATCCCATTTCGGCACGTGATATACGCCGGATCGTGGCTCATGCTGGCAATATGCAAATAACCGAGCGAGCCAACATTGTCTTGCGCCTGTTGGCAGGATTAGGCGCGGTTGGAATCAGACAAGTCCTAATGATGCCTGAGAAAGCAGGTATCCGTCAGCACGTCATGCGTGGCTTGCAGCGTTCCCTCAATTTAGGGGAGGGGCGATTTCCAGATATTGAATACCTTGACATGATTGTCAGCTCTTCATCACAGGACAGCATTAACGCGGCGCGTCAAATGTGCGAAGCAGGTGTATCCGCAATCATTGTTTTAGGTGGTGACGGAACACACCGGGCCGTTGTCTCCGCTTGTGGCGGCGTGCCGATTGCTGGCGTTTCAACCGGAACTAACAATGCCTTCCCAAAATTCAAGGAACCGACAACTGTTGGCATGGCCGTCGGCCTCGCTATTACCGAAGCTAGCCTGTCTAATATCGCGTTCCAGAGCAACAAAATACTTGAGGTAGACGTCTCTGGACACAAAGAAATCGCGCTCGTCGATGTCGTCATCGTCGCCGAAGGTTATATCGGTGCGCGGGCTTTGTGGCGCTCGGAGAACTTCAAAGAGCTCTATGTCACCTTCGCTGAAACAGAAGTTATCGGTATGTCGGTGGTGGCGGGGCTGCTCGATCCAGTTAGTCGCGACAAGCCAGAGGGACGTTGCGTTGTATTCGATAATTCGGATAATCCAAATTACCTGCTCCGGGCTCCGATAGCGCCAGGAGTGATCGAAGAAATCGGTATTGAATCCTGGCGCAGACTTTTACCTGACATTCCGATTCCCATCACTGAGAGAGAAGGCTCCATCGCATTTGACGGCGAAAAGGAGCTATCTTTTTCGAAAAATGATCGGCCGACTATCACATTGCGCACAGAAGCGTTCCGTACTATCGATGTTTCGGCATGCATGAAATTTGGCGCACAGGCCCGGCTGTTAAGTAATAACCACCAGAAATTAAACCACCAAAAGAGAGGATCAATATGAGCAATAATACATTTCCACTGAGTAAGGAAGAGTTACTCAAAGCCTACCGTATGATGAAAACGATTCGTGAGTTCGAAGAACGACTGCACGTCGAATTCGCGCGCGGTGAGATTCCAGGCTTCGTCCACCTTTATGCTGGCGAGGAAGCCACCGCGGTTGGCATCATGATGCATCTGGACGATCAGGATCGCATCGCTTCGACACATCGTGGGCACGGTCACTGTATAGCTAAGGGCGTCGATGTCTGTGAGATGATGGCTGAAATTTACGGCAAGGTTACGGGGGCCTGCCACGGCAAGGGCGGTTCGATGCATATCGCCGATCTATCCAGGGGCATGATGGGTGCGAACGGTATTCTCGGAGCCGGCTCCCCACTGGCTTGCGGTGCAGCTTTGGCCGCACAGAAACTCGGCCATAAGGGCATCGGCATGAGCTTTACCGGTGATGGTGCGTCTAACCAGGGCACGTTCCTGGAAAGCCTGAATCTTGCCGCGATATGGAATTTGCCGCTTGTTTTTGTGATTGAAAACAATGGCTATGCAGAATCGACTTCGGTTGATTATGCAACCGCCGTCGATTCCTATGTCGATCGGGCCTCGGGATTTGGATTGCCGGGCGTCACCGTCGATGGCACCGACTTTTTCGCTGTCTACGAGGCGGCAGGCGAAGTAATCAAACGCGCGCGCGAAGGTGGCGGTCCGTCTTTGCTTGAATGCAAGATGGTGCGCTTTTTTGGTCATTTCGAGGGCGATGCGCAAACCTACAAGGCAGAAGGCGAAAATGAATACAATCGCGCCAACAATGACTGTCTGAAAATTTTCCGCACACGCGTTACCGAAGCCCAGGTCATCGCCGATGACGAATTCGACGCAATTGACACCGAAGTTCTTGCTCTTATAGAGACTGCGGTCGAGAAAGCAATAGCCGCACCGCTACCCACTGCAGCGGATCTCACGTCTGACGTATACATAAATTACTGATGCGCAAGCATATTTAAAATTATTGAGGAAATTGACATGGCTCGAAATTTAAGTTTTAAAGACGCAATTAACGAAGCACTGGACCAGGAGATGTCACGTGATCCTACGGTTATCGTAATGGGTGAAGACATTGTCGGCGGAACGGGTTCTCCCGGCGAGGCGGACGCCTGGGGTGGTGTTCTTGGCGTGACCAAGGGACTTTACGCCAAGCATGGTGACCGGCTAATGGATACGCCACTGTCGGAAAGCGCTTATATCGGTGCGGCGGTTGGCGCCGCCACCTGCGGCCTGCGGCCGGTCGCGGAGTTGATGTTCCTGGATTTTCTGGGGGTTTGCTTCGATCAAATATTCAACCAGGCGGCGAAATTCCGCTACATGTTTGGCGGCAAGGCCGAAACGCCGGTGACAATCCGGGCAATGGTGGGCGGGGGCTTTAGGGCCGCAGCCCAGCACAGCCAGATGCTGACGCCGATCATCACCCATATACCGGGATTAAAAGTTGTCTGCGCATCGAACGCTTATGATGCCAAGGGACTGCTGATTCAGTCTATCCGGGATAACGACCCGGTGATTTTCTGCGAGCATAAGAACCTCTATGCACATGAGGTCGATGTACCCGAGGAATCTTACACAATCCCGTTCGGTGAGGCGAACATTGTGCGTGATGGTAGCGACGTGACTATAGTCGCTTATGGCCTCATGGTGCACCGCGCCAGCGAGGCCGCAGCGCTGCTTGCCGGGGATGGGGTCGAGTGCGAAATCATCGATTTACGTACGCTCTCGCCGATCGATACAGAGACGATAATAGAAAGTGTCGAAAAAACCGGCCGTCTCATCTGTGTCGATGAGGCCAACCCGCGCTGCTCAATCGCAGCCGATGTGTGTGCGACGATTTCCCAGGAAAGTTTCGCCTCGCTCAAGGCAGCACCTCAGATGGTCACCGCACCGCACTCGCCAGTGCCTTTTTCACCCGCGCTTGAAGATCTCTATATCCCAGGTGCCGGACAAATCGTAGATGCGGTTCGCAAGACTCTGGAGGCTTGATGAAGAGCCCAGCAAACATAACGCCTGTCCTCATGCCCAAATGGGGACTTTCCATGACGGAGGGGTTGCTCTCGGATTGGCTGGTTGAGGAAGGAACCAGCATTTCCATTGGTGACGAGATCATGGAGGTTGAAACCGACAAAATCGCCAGCGCTGTCGAAGCCACAGATGCGGGCGTTTTGCGCCGCTGTGTCGCGGTAGCTGGCGAAACTTATCCGGTACAGGCGTTAATGGGTGTGCTGGCTGCAGAAGAGGTGGACGATGCCGAAATCGATGCTTTCATCGACGCTTATGAAGTACCACAGGCTGAAGATGGCGACGATGCCGAAGCAGTTCCACAGTATGAATTCGTCGAGACCTCGGTGGGTCGCATACGGTATGCGCTGCGTGGTGACGAAGGGCCGGTGGTTGTACTAATCCACGGGTTTGGTGGCGACCTGGATAACTGGCTGTTCAATATCGATGCGCTGGCCGAAAAAGCCAGGGTATACGCGATCGATTTGCCTGGGCATGGCCAATCGATCAAGCAGATTGAAGATCCAGGTTTGTCGGGTCTTGCCAACGCGGTGCGGGCGTTCATGAGCACTGTCGAGATCGATAGCGCACATTTGGTCGGACATTCGATGGGTGCCGCCGTCGCCGCTACGGTGGTATCCGAAACACCGGATTTAGTTCAGTCGTTGTCGCTCGTCAGCGCCGCCGGGCTCGGAGTTGAAATCAATTCGGCTTACATCGATGGATTTGTAGCTGCTGTGTCACGGCGTGAACTTAAACCTGTGCTGCTAAATCTATTCGCGGATCCGAGTCTCGTCAGCCGCGCCATGGTGGATGAGTTGCTAAAGTACAAGCGACTCGATGGGGTTGGGGACGCCCTCACTCACCTGGCTTCGAATCTGTTTGTCGACGGTCGACAAAAGATAATCCTGGCAGAGCAAATCTCGGACCTGGGGGTAAGGGTACTGGTGGTCTGGGGATCGGAGGACCAGGTCATCCCGGCATCCCATGCTAAAAACATGAAAAGCGCTAAGGTCGAGGTTATCGAGGGTGCAGGCCACATGGTGCAGATGGAAAAGGCCTCCAGGGTAAACCAGCTGATTCTGGCGCACATTCTCGGCTGACGTGGTTGTCGGCCTCTTCGATGGCGAATACTTTATCGTATGAAAATTATGCTGGTGACAAACTGCCCCCGATTCTCTCCATCGAACCTGCCACCTACCCTGTAACAGGGATATGCCAGGAGCACAAATGCCATGAGTATCGTTAGATTTAACATTCGGGTTTACATTCTTTTACTGGATGAGAGCAAAACAAGAGTGCTGCTGTCGGATGAGATCATAAGCGGGAAATATTTCACCAAGTTTCCGGGTGGAGGACTGGAATATGGCGAAGGGATTATCGACTGTT
>CAXMSP010000148.1:0-13363 GCA_964196225.1 uncultured Gammaproteobacteria bacterium
GGTCGCCGAGGGCTCGGGGTTGCCCAATCTCGCCTATACCTGCCCTGACTTCTACGAACTGGAACAACAGACCGTGTTTCGCGATAACTGGGTATTTGCCGGGTTCGCACATCAGCTTGCCCAGGTCGGTGATATGCTGCCGGTCGAGATCGCCGGGCAACCAGTGGTGTTGGTGCTGACCGACGCCGGGATCCTCGCTTTTCACAACGTCTGCCGTCACCGCGGCGCCAAGCTGGTTACCGAAGCCCGTAACAGCAAGAAATTTGTCTGCCCGAATCACTCCTGGAGCTACAGTCTTTGCGGCAAGTTGATCGCGCGCCCGCATTTTCTCGGCGGCGAACAGCACGACGTCAACCAGTCAGAATGTCACCGGGCTGACCTGGTTGAAGTTCGTTGCATCACCTGGCACGACTGGGTATTTGTCAACTTGAGTGGCGAAGCAGACGACTTTACTGCCTGCATCGAACCCATTACCCGAAAACTCGAAGGCTATGACTTGAATGCAATAGTTTTCAGTGAATCACTGGAATTTGAAATCAATGCCAACTGGAAACTGCCGATCGAGAATTTCATCGAGCCCTACCACGTATTTTCCTGTCACCCCTGGTTAAACGATTTCGTCGGTATGGATGAGCGCGAGGCGCCGACCTTCGATGAAAAAGTGTTGTTATGCGGTTACCAGTTTCAGAAAACCGATCCCGCCCGCGGCGGCGAATTGCCCTGGTTTCCGAACCTGCCCGTCGAAAAGCAAAACCGTGGCGACTGGTTCGTGCTCTTCCCGAACTTTGCCTTCGAGATATTCCCCGACCAAGTTGACGTGTTTATTGCGTGGCCGCAGGCAGCTGAAAAATGCCGTGAAACGATCGCGCTATATTTTGTCGGTGAAGCTGCGACGGCCGAAAAATACCATGCAGCCCGGGCGCATGTCGTCAAAAACTGGAATGATCTCAACCACGAAGACATCGGTATCATCGAGCGCATGCAAAAAGGCCGCAGCTCCGAGGGATTTGACGGCGGCGTACTATCCCCTTACTGGGATCCGGTGCAGCAGCACTACGCGAAACTGGTTGCCGAATCTATCGGCGCACCCTAAAAGTTCTGGAAGTTGGACGTGACCGCTTTTTAATCCTCTCAGCATTCCCTATTGAAGCAGGGCTCGGAGAGCCTGTGTTCACTGCGCTAGAATCTCAGGGAAAGACAGGACATCCCACCGTCCAGCCTGGCGCACTCGCTGTTGTTAATCTCACGTATGTCATAACCCGCCTCGACCAGGCGCTCACGGGTTCGGGGGAACCCGGCTGGCATCAGGACAAGCTGGTTGAAGCGGATTGTATTTGCAGCGGCTTCCTCGCCATCACAGGTGTGGATCACACGATAATTCTCAAAGCAACCTGAGGCGACGAGGCGTTTGGTTGACAGAATCGTCTCAGCATCCAGCAGCGAGCAATCCGTTTTGAAGTGCAACACGCCCTCGGGCGTCATTACTTCACGCAGCTGGTAACCGAATTGACCGACAATTTCCGCAAGCCCCGCGACGCCAGCCTGATCGGTTCGGGCGGAGCGACCCACCATGATTTCTCTTGAAGTGGTGAGAATGTCACCCCCTTCAATAAAACCAGGTCCCTCTATTTCGAGCACCTGCTCATAAACATCGCGTAACACCGGGGCCATTTCGCCCACTTCCCCGAGGCGAGACGGTGCGCCCGGGCGCATCAGAATGGCAACCTCAGGCAGGCAAAGCGCAACGTCTTCGACAAAGACAGAATCCGGATAGGCCTCAAGCGCGGGCAATTCGGTGACAGAAGCCCCTGCCTCTTTCAGAGTCGCGACATAGTGCGCATGATCCTTGAGCATCTGCTCATGATCGGGATTGCCTAAATCCTCCGCCCTTAAACCATTCACAATACTGTGTGCGGGCAGCCGGGTGATGGCCCGGGTGAACTCGTACGAAAGTTCGGTCAATATAATATCTCCATTTTGGTCAGCTCAAACCTTGCAAGGAATTAAAGCTTGTCGAGTTGTTCCAGCAATTTTTCTTCTTCACCCGCGTGCATCATGATCGACTGTTCGGGATAGGGAAAGCGCATCTCGGTCGATTCCGCGTGAAACTTTTTCAATGCAGCCACGCGTTCCTGGTACATTTTCTGGTGCAGCGGCGCGAGATTACCAAACGCATGCGCGTGTTTGGGTGGGGATTCGGACTCGCCGCAAATATCCGACATGAATAGAAAAATGGCATCGCCGGCATTACCGGAGCCCAGCGAGAAAGTAACGATCGAAGTTTTCTCATTCAAGTGCCGCAGCGTTTCTTCGGCAACACATTCAATTTCAACCGCAAAACATCCGGCATCCTCGTAGCGTTTGAAAGTGCGATAAATCTGCATCGCTTCGTCAGCGGTGCGCCCGTAGGCCCGCAGCCCACCTGACCAGACGCTAAAGGTTGGCACCAGCCCCATATGGCCCTGCACCGGAATGCCCTCTTTAGCCAGCATTTCGACGATATCGTAACTGCGCAGGGTGTAGTACATGTCAGCACCCTGCTCCATGCAGTGAATCGCTGCCCGCAGAATTTCATCGGGAGTTGCATACTGCGACCAGGTCATTGCGGTTCCCATGAAGTGGGTCGGCGCAAGCTCGCGAGCAACCTCCATCTGGCTGTCCCAAACGGTCAGTAAATCGATACCGGCGTCAACGCAGGCCTTGATTTCAACCTCGTTGCCGGGATTGCACATGGTCAACCGTCTACCTGAACCCTTCAGCGCGCGCAGGTCGTCGATGGTGTAATTTCGCTGTGCCGGTTTACGGCCAAAGGTATAAGTATCCTTCATTTTCCAAGCCACCCTGGTTATCAACAAATTTAGCCAGTGTCGCCTTTAGCGCTATACAGCTGGCCCTTGAGTTGTTGTTTGATTATAAGTCAATAGGATTTGTGCAATCTTCGATCGAGATTGTAACGACAAAGTCACTATCATCAAGTTGAATTAGTTGTGGTTTAGCACAATCTTTTTCCGCTAGCCGTCGATTTTTGTGAGGAATGAGTGATAGTCTAACAGCTACGACTTTGGAGCTTTCACATGCCACGAGATCCCCGTTACGACGTCCTTTTTGAACCGATAAAAATTGGACCAGTAACCGCTAAAAACCGCTTCTATCAAGTCCCTCACTGCACCGGTCTGGGTTGGCTCAGGCCGCGAATGGTCGCCGCCCTGCGGGGCATGAAAGCCGAAGGAGGTTGGGGCGTCGTCTGTACCGAATACTGCTCGATTCATCCGGCATCCGACGACCTGCCCCACGCTTACGCATCGCTCTGGGACCAGGGCGATATCAGGGCGCACTCGATCATGACCGAGCAAGTGCATGAGCACGGCTCGCTCGCGGGCGCTGAACTCTGGTTCGGGGGTGCACGTTCCACCAACCTGTTCAGCAACGAAGTCGCGATGGACGTGGCGAATCTGCCGAACACCATCGGCATACCTTACCAGGCGCGCGCGATGGATAAGTCCGATATTCGTGAACTCAGGCGCTGGCACCGCAACGCCGCACTACGTGCGCGCGATGCAGGCTTCGATATCGTCTACGTCTATGCCACCCATGGCTACCTGCTGTCGCATTTCCTGTCGTCGAAAACCAATACCCGCATCGACGAATACGGGGGTTCGCTCGAAAACCGGGTGCGATTGGTGCGCGAGTTGATCGAGGAAACAAAAGATGCCGTCGGTGATCGCTGCGCGGTCGCGGTGCGCTTTTCCGCCGACGAGGGCGGTGACGACGATGGTGATCCAGTGATCGGCGAGCACCGCGACATGATCGAAATGCTGGCCGAGCTGCCGGATCTATGGGACATCAATATCAATGACTATTCCCGCGAAATGGGGGTATCTCGCTTCATCAAGGAAGGCGCTCTGGAAGCCTACATGTCCTACGTTAAATCGATCACCACCAAGCCCGTGGTGACGGTGGGTCGCTTCACCTCACCCGACACCATGGTTTCGCAGGTCAAGCGCGGCATTGTGGATTTTATTGGCGCTGCGCGCCCGTCAATTGCAGACCCCTTCCTGCCGAAAAAAATAGAGGAGGGCCGAATCGACGAAATTCGCGAATGCATTGGTTGCAACATCTGTTACACCGGTGATAGCACCTCCACGCCGATTCGTTGTACCCAGAACCCGACCATCAGCGAGGAATGGCGGCGCGGCTGGCACCCGGAAAAAATCGCGCCAAAGGGATCGGATTCGAATGTACTGGTCATCGGTGGCGGCCCCGCCGGGCTCGAGGCGACCCGGGCGCTCGGCCGCCGGGGTTACCACGTAATGCTGGCCGAGGCTCAACATACCCTGGGCGGACGGGTCAGCCAGGAATCCGAACTGCCTGGCCTCGGCGAATGGGCGCGCGTGCGCAACTACCGGGTACATGAAATCCAGAACATGCATAACGTCGATGTCTACTTCGATAACCTGATGGATGTCGAACACGTGCTCGCGGTCGAGGCGAACCATGTCGTCATTGCGACCGGCGCCAGCTGGCTTACAGATGGCCGGGGTTTGTATAACCAGACAGCGCTGGCAGAACTGGGCCCGCCAGAGCAGGTTTTTACCCCGGACGACATCATGGCCGGGCGCCTGCCGCAGGGACCGACCCTGGTTTACGATGATGATCATTACTACATGGGCAATGTGATCGCCGAGTTACTGCGCTCGAAGGGTATTCCGGTCACGCTGGTGACACCGGAGGTCATGGTATCAACCTGGGGCGATAGCACCGGTGAACAGCGCCGCGTACAGCGCCGCATGATGGAGCTCGGCGTCGATATCATTACTTCGCACGCCCTGACCGCCTTCAACAGGAACGCGGCCGAAATCGAATGTGCCTACACCGGCAATCGCAAGAATATCGAAGTCGACGCGGTGGTCACCGTAACCATCCGATCACCCAACGATACGCTGTTTCACGAACTGCAACAGAGCCTCGAATCCGGAGCCGACTATAAACCGGACTCCCTAACCCGGATTGGAGACTGTCTGACGCCAACGATCATCGCCGGCGCCGTGTTCTCGGGCCATCGCTACGCACGCGAACTCGACACCGAGGTAGATCCCGACAATCGAATGAAGTACGACCGCGTATTTTTCGACGACGAGTAATCCGGAATTTAAGCGAGGTCAGCTGTCGCAATCCACCCAGACATCATTCGTTAGCGGTATCGACTGGCATGCCAGTACATAACCCAGGTCCAGATCTCGCTGGGAGAGCACATTATTTTTTCGCATCGTCACTTCGCCCATTTCCAAACCCACCATGCAGGTTCCGCAATGTCCGTCCTGACACTGAAAAGCTGGATCCAGACCGGCGTCAAGCATGCAGTCCAGCAGCACTTCGCCTTGTTTGTAGGGCACTTCGTGTTCGGTACCGTCCAGCGTGACCCTAAAGTTGGTGATATCGTCGACTGAAGCAGGTTCCGATTTCATTCAGTCAACCAGATAAATCTCGTCGCCGGTCTTTACCGTACCTTCCGTGAGTACCGCCGCGTAAACCCCGGCGAAGCCATCATGCTTCCTGGCGATGTGTCTCAAAATTCGGGGATGCGTTTCAGCGGTATCGGGATCGATGGTGATCGATTTGCAACGAGGATCGAGTTCACGCACCATGATTTCGAGGCGCTCGCCAACCTTGAGCCTGCGATTGACGAGTTCGTTTTCGTAAAACCCTTCCGCCGAATCCCAGTCCACGTAGAAATTAGCCCGGAAGCGGCGTTTATCGAGATCCAGCCCGGTTTCCTGTTCCAGCTGCGCCAGGGTCTGATGTGAGAACAGTGACAGCGGACGGCAATCAACTGCGTTCTTTTGCGTGAAGTGCAGGGTTAACTCACCTTCGGATTTAACGCGCAGGCTGGCCAGAAACGCGGGGTCATCGATATCGAATATTGCACCATCGGGCGTTTTGATTTCGAGCGCAAAGGCATCGGCCAGCGGGTAAGGTGGATTAAGCGCTTTCTTAAACGCCACCTCCATCGCTGCGGGTTTCAGCGTAGTTTCATGGTTCTTATAGCTGGCGCTGAAAAGAACAAATTCCTCGTGCTCGCGATTGGTATGCCACGGGAATTCCGGCGGCGCGCCCGACGATGATATCGCATAGAGGCGATCGCCCATGACGCCGGTGTAGGCGACAAACACATCATCGACCTGCTCACCACGCATACTTTTTACGGGATAGCGCCAGATACTTTCGAGTTTACCAATATTGTTCATTGTTCTCTCCTAAGCGCGAACCAGGTTAGCCAGGACCCGCATAATCAGCAACAGATTACAGTGTTTTCTCTCTATGACTGACCTTTATCTTCATTGTCATAGTAAATGATAAAATGATGCCGACGTGAGCCTTCCGGCTCGAAGTTCTGTGGCACCTGGGCAAAGAGAACCTTTTGATTTGAACGCCGGGATGGCTATTCCGATAAACTGCCCCATATACAGGTTTACTGATTGATTGACCGTCGTTATCGAGACATGCCAATGAAATTCGACAATTCGTTCGCCAGGTTGCCGGAACGCTTTTACGTGCGACAGGCTCCCGTTCCGGTCGCCAATCCCGGACTGGTCAGGGTTAATCAGTCGTTGGCCAAATTCCTGGGAATCGATCCCGCATGGCTGGAGTCCAAAAAAGGCGTCCAGATGATCGCCGGTAACCAGGTACCTGATGGCGCCGACCCTATTGCTACTGTTTACGCGGGACACCAGTTTGGCAGTTGGAATCCCCGCCTCGGTGACGGGCGCGCAATATTGCTGGGAGAAGTAATCGGCGAGGATGGCGAACGTTACGATATTCAACTCAAGGGATCCGGCCTGACACCCTTCTCACGAGGGGGAGATGGCAGGGCACCACTAGGCCCAATATTGCGAGAATACATCGTCAGCGAAGCGATGGCTGCGCTCGGCATTCCGACCAGTCGAACGCTTGCGGCCGTTACCACGGGTGAATTCGTTTACCGCGAACAAAAACTCGACGGCGGCGTGCTGGCCCGCGTTGCCAGGAGCCATATCCGTATCGGCACGCTGCAATTCTTTGCCTCGGTAAACGATATGGACGGTTTAAAGCTGCTGGTCGATCACGTCATCGCCCGGCATTACCCAGACCACGTGGAATCAGACTGTCCAGCGTTATCCCTGCTCGAGCAGGTCATTCGTAGCCAGGCGTCGCTGGTCGCTCGCTGGCAGGGCGTCGGCTTTATCCACGGCGTCATGAACACCGATAATATGCTGCTGTCCGGAGAAACCATCGACTACGGACCCTGCGCTTTCATGGACGGCTATGATTCCGCCGCAGTCTTTAGCTCCATCGACCACGGCGGGCGTTACTCCTATCGTAATCAACCCACTATAGCGCACTGGAACCTGGCCTGCCTGGCGCAGACGCTGAGGCCGCTGTTTGCAACCGACGAAGACAGTGCGAGCGAAATTGCGCAGCAGGCGCTAGACACCTTTCCGGACCTGTTCATGCAGGAATACGTTACCACGCTGCGCGCCAAGCTTGGGCTGGTAACCTCACAGCAGGAAGATGAATCCCTGGCAAAGGACTTTCTTGATCTGCTAGAAAGTAACCGTTGTGACTTCACCCTGGCCTTTCGCCGACTCAGTGAATTAGCAGGTGACGCAGCAATAATTCAGCCCCTGTTCGACTTTCCCGAATCGTTCACAGCCTGGTTGGCGCGCTGGCGGGAACGTTGTGCGCAGGAGTCGGTCAGCGATGCAGAGCGTCATGATCAAATGATGGGCATTAACCCGGCACTGATTCCACGCAACCACCTGGTTGAAGCGGCAATTTCAGAAGCTTATGACAATGATTTTTCGCTGTTTCATCAATTGACTGATCGGCTGTCGAGACCTTTTGACTACACCCCCGCCGATGAGCACCTCGCAACCCCACCCAGGCCCGATCAAATCGTGCAGCAGACTTTTTGCGGCACCTGAACATCGAATCATCCCGGTAGGTCTTTCAGTCAATAAAGCGCTCCACGGAATCAAGCGCTAGCATCGACCTGGATACGTTCACCTGCGGTATTTCGCCTTCTCGGGAAAGATTTTACGCACGCCACCCTGGGGATCTTCCTGGTCGCCATCGCGTCGTGGAATGAAATGTATATGCGCATGGAACACCGATTGACCGGCACTTTTGCCGGCGTTAGTCCCGATGTTAAATCCCGTAATGCTGGGGTCGTCGGCCTGCAAACGCTCGCGTGCGCGATGCATGAGTCGATTGGCAGCATCGATTTCTGCCGGGTTCATATCGAAGTAGTCACGCACGTGCCGCCTCGGAACAATCAGGCAGTGGCCCTCAGAGATGGGAAAATTGTCCTGTAAGGTCAGGCACAGCTCATTTTCGTCGAGCACCTCGAATTTATCTGCCGGCAGTTCACAGAACAGGCAACCCGCTTCATAGCTCGATGTCGCCACCTCGCCTTCATGGATATTGGCTTGTTGCATATCTCGTGATTCCTGTCAAAAAATCGCCTCGACATCAGCAGTCAGGTCAGACTCCGAGCACTGCGTGAAACGAAAGCGCGGATTCTAGCCAATTTGCCCCGAGCAGGTCAAAGGATTGTCGGTCAGCAAAAATCAGTCCGGGGATTTCTGGATCGAGATACCCGTTGCATCAAGGTGAAGGAGGGATTCCTGGCTAATACCTACGCCAGATATTCTGTTTTTCTTAAACGCAGCTCTATGAGAACAGGGACAGGTAATTCATCCAGGCCGACATACGCAACAGAGTCTTGCGTACCACCGCCAGGTGGTGAAACTCTTCGCCGTAGATGGCAGCCTGTGCGGGGGAACCACCCGGAAACTGCGATACGTAGATCCCGTAACGGAGATCGGTAATATTGATCAGCACTGGAATACGAGGCTGGCTGGCTTTAGGGGGCGGTTCGAAGACGTTATTCTGATCCAGGGCCTGACCATCATTCGATGTCGGCATCACCATTCGCACCCTGCCCGAGAAAACCTTGCCGGGAATGCTATCGAAAGTCACTTCGGCCGCGCTACCGTCGTTGAGGCGTAACAGGCTATTCTGGTGAAACCAGGCAACCAGGTTATGCTCCTTGACCGTCACCGGCACTTCTGCCACCAACTCGGTCACACTGGGTGTTACCGGCGTGGTAGTCAGATATGGCTGACTCATGCCCGAGTAAGGATGGTAGTAATTCAACAACTGGATCAGTGCGAAGGTCAGCACCAACCCGCCGACCGAAGCCGTGGGGACGGTCCATCGGTTGAGGGGAATTCTCAATATCGTGAAAACCGCAATACAGATGGCGGTGTAGCCCGAGATCAGCAACAATTCCATAGGTCTGTTTCAACCTCAGCGCCTAAGCCGCTTTGGTTGCCTCCATGATTGCCGTTTCGATGCGCTCGATCCTGTCATCGAGCACTTCGAACTTGTGCCCCAGCAAGGTAACCGAGTCGGTAATATCCTCCTCCAGCTGCCTTGCATCTGAATCTGCGTCGCTCACCTTTGCAAACGCCTTGTCATTGATTGCAGTATCTTCCTCAATCTGGCTGAACCTCGGGCCGGGTTCTTCACGATAACCTGCGGACCAGATCCACAACAGTGGCCAGATCGCGTGCAGCGTGAACAGGCTAACCCATCCGGCACAATAGATTGCATCCTGGTGGGGATGATTGCGGTTTACGGCAATTTTATAGGGAATACCCAGGATCGCGATAGCGCCAAATAACAGGCTAATCGCAGTAAAAATCAGGATTCCGAGGGCAATGTAATCGAGCATATCGTTCCGTCAATTCAGCATCGTCGTTGGAGTGTAGTTCAAAAATCGGGGTATTCTTTTGCGACCTAGTTCTCACTTTGACGGCGATTCCCCAGGGTAAAAACGCTATCTTCGGGCAAAATCTGTCCACGAAACAGGCAGTTATAGGAATTCGAGTATTTTAGCTAGCGATCCAGGTACGCACGAACACGCCGCGCGACTCTATCTTGGGATTACATTAGACCTTAGGGAATCTCTTAGTTGTAGTCTGTCCCTTAATACCAGCTAACCCGCAAGATCTATTTTCGGCTGTCGTAGCAGCTTCACGAATTCCGTTTCATTGACGGGCCGGGAAAAATAAAAACCCTGCCCTAACGCGGCTTTGAAATTACGCATCAGTTCAGCCTCGTGCTCGGTTTCGATACCCTCGGCAACCACATCCATACCGAGATCGTGCGACAGGTTGACCAGTGACTTGACGATCTGGTTACTCTTCTCGCTGCGTGACATCGCGCTAACGAATACCCGATCTATTTTCAGCGTATCGAAAGGAAAACGGTGCAGATAACTAAAGCTCGAATAGCCAGTACCAAAATCGTCGATGGCCAGTTTTGCCCCGGTCTCCTTCAACTGGTGTAGCGATTGGGTTGCGAGCTCCGGATTGTCGATCAACAGGCTCTCCGTGGGATCGGACTGTTCGATTTTCTGACTGACGTATTCGAGCGGAATCGGCGTCACCACCGTGGGGACGATTGCACGTGCCGAGGCCGAGCGCGGAAGCCGGTCGATGATCGCCATCTCACCGATTATGTCTCCCTTGGTGAGTGTCGCCACAACGAGTTTGCGCCCGTCCTTGTCTAGCGCTACCTCGACCATACCGGAATCAATGATATAAGCGCAGTCCCCGGGGTCGCCCTCATTGAATATGTATTCGTCGGTTTCGAACGTTGTCTTTAACTCGATTGAATCCATGGAATTATATTAATTGTCTAAACATTGTGGCCTAAACAGCCGCGTCATATGCCATTTCTAATACAAGTCTAAGAAAAAGCTATTAAAAAATAACTATCAGCTGCCATCCTTAAATATCAATAACTTAACGCGTGTCATTTTGTGCATCATTACGAGTTTCGGGGATATTTGTCGGGTATCTGGATGATTATTTTCAAATGACCTGATATTAATTCAGTAAAAACTGGCCATAAAAAATATTTTTTAGTAATTAATTTAATTAATCACCCAAGGGAAAAATTTGATTTGTTATTCTGGCGAGCATCATTAGCATACAGCGGTTGAAGTTAAAGACACTGGAGCAGCCATGTTCGACACCAACCCTTTTAACGATTTATTAGGTTTCCTGACACCTGCCGTCATGCAGATGTATGTCGTTCTCATGTTCCTGGCGGTGGTCGGCGGTACCATCATCGACGTGATTCACAAAAAGAGCGCTCAGTACTTCTTCGAAAACGCTCAGAAAGCTCAGAAATCTGCAATACGTACCGTCACTGGCGGTGAAAAGGTCTCATTGGCTGTTGCCACCCTGACCAACGAGGTACTGACTTCGTCCGAGTTTTGCAATCCGCATCGCCGCATGTCGCACCTGTTGACAATGTACGGTTTTATCATTTTCGTCGTCACCACGGCGACACTGATTTTCGCTTACCCGACGCCTGCCGCAGCCGCTCCCGGGTTGGTCGTGGCTCTGTGGCATATCGGTGCGCTGATGGTTTGTGTCGGCGGTTACTGGTTCTGGTTCTTCATCCGTGTCGATTTGAACTCCGAAGGCAATCCCTGGTATCGCCTGGTGCGTGCTGACCTGTTCGTCCTGTCTCTGCTGATGACGACCACCTTTGCGCTGCTCTGGTCTGCCACGCGCGGTGCCGGCGCATTGAACCTGCTGTTCTTCGTGATCTTTGTCGCGTCTGCCACCAACCTGTTTTGCACCGTGCTGTGGTCAAAATTTGCACACATGTTCTTCAAGCCAGCGGCCGCTTACCAGAAAAAACTGACCAAGGCAGATGGTTCGCAAGAGAATCTGCCCGATCTGGGCGACCTGACGGATCCTGCTCTTCAGGCAAAGTTTCCGGATATCCCGACTTATATGGGTGAAAAACCACCCAACATGGGGCTTGGAATCAAGCGTGAGTCTCCGAACCATTACTAGAACTGTATTAGCTGATTAATAAAAGAGAGAAATATTATGCCTACATTCGTATATATGACTCGCTGTGATGGTTGTGGACATTGCGTTGATATCTGCCCTTCAGACATCATGCACATCGACAAGACCACGCGACGCGCATACAACATTGAGCCTAACATGTGCTGGGAATGTTACTCCTGCGTCAAGGCCTGCCCCCAAAACGCAATTGACGTTCGCGGTTATGCGGACTTCGCCCCGCTGGGCCACTCGGTACGAGTGATCCGTGACGAGGAAAAAGGGGTCATTGCGTGGCGGATCAAGTCCCGCAACGGTGAAACCGACATGAATCTGCTGGCGCCTATCACGACAAAACCCTGGGGTACGCACATTCCCAAGCTGGCTGATGCGCCTGAACCCTCCCAGGAAATGCGTGACAGTCAACTGTTATACAACGAGCCAAAGTACATCCGCATGGATGACGGTGACATTCATACCCTGGAGTCTAACGGACTTAAAATGAAAGCAGGGGTAGCCTACTAATGCCTAAGACAATCGTAGAAGACAATATCGATATCCTGGTCGCAGGTGCTGGTCTCGGCGGCACCGGTGCCGCTTTCGAGGCGCGCTACTGGGGTAAGGACAAGAAGATCATTATCGCCGAGAAAGCCAACATCGACCGTTCCGGCGCCGTGGCACAGGGGCTGTACGCGATCAACTGTTACATGGGCACCCGTTTTGGTGAAAACAATCCTGAAGATCACGTCCGTTACGCGCGTATCGACTTGATGGGAATGGTTCGCGAAGACCTGTTGTTTGATATGGCGCGTCACGTCGACTCGGCGGTGCACCAGTTCGAAGAATGGGGTCTGCCGCTAATGCGTGACCCAAAGACCGGCACCTATCAGCGTGAAGGGCGCTGGCAGATCATGATCCACGGTGAATCCTACAAGCCCATCGTGGCTGAAGCCGCAAAGAAATCGGCTGACCAGGTATTCAACCGTATCTGTGTCACCCATTTGCTGATGGATGACAGCAAGGAAAACCGCGTCGCCGGTGCCGTCGGCTTCAGCGTGCGTACCGGTGACTACCACGTATTCAAATCCAAAGCCGTTATCGTTGCAGCCGGTGGCGCGTCCAACATCTTCAGGCCAAACTCTGTTGGTGAAGGTGCGGGACGTGTCTGGTATGCGCCGTGGTCATCGGGTTCAGCCTATGGCCTGATGATCAATGCTGGCGCGAAAATGACCCAGATGGAAAATCGTATCGTACTGGCTCGATTCAAAGACGGCTATGGCCCGGTCGGTGCCTATTTCCTGCATCTGAAAACCTACACCCAGAACTGTAACGGTGAAGAGTACGAATCAAAATGGTTCCCTGACCTGCAGAAAATGGTGGGCAAGGAATATCTGGATCCGGAACTTTCACACGCGACCCACAGACCCATCCCGACCTGCCTGCGTAACCAC
>CAXMSP010000149.1:0-10874 GCA_964196225.1 uncultured Gammaproteobacteria bacterium
CGTATGCGTGTGCTGAATCAGCTCGAGACCGATACCGATGGTGCATGGAATACTTACCAGGAGGCGATAAGCGCGGGCAGCCTGGTCTATTACAATAACTGCTTTTATTGCCATGGCGATCAGCTGGATGGAAAGGGACACTTCGCGAAGGCCCTGGATCCACTGCCGACCGACTTTGGCGATGTGGGCACGATCGCGCAACTGCAGGAGTCTTTCCTGTTCTGGCGGATCACGACCGGCGGCCCCGGGTTACCGAAGGGTGGCATGCCGTGGAACTCGGCGATGCCGGTCTGGCACGAAATGCTGAGTGAAGAGGATGTCTGGAACGTCATTACCTTCCTTTACGACTATGTCGCGCAGGTGCCGCGGATGTGGGACCAGGATATCTCCAAGGCAGTCAGTAATATGAAGGACAAGACTGCCGCGCAACGCGCGGCCATGGATAGCAAAGATATCTACCAGTTACGTTGTGCCGTCTGTCACGGTGAAACCGGGGCCGGAGATGGAGCGGCGGCAGAGTTTTTATATCCCCGGCCGCGCGATTTCACGGGCGGTCTGTGGAAATACAAGACGTCACCCGGGGACCTGCCACCGCGCGATACCGATGTATTCAATACCATCAAGACAGGTCTCGATGGTACCAGCATGCCGGGATGGTCTACCCTGTTCACGGACCAGCAAATCAGCGGATTGGTCACCTTGGTCAAGCAATTCGATACCGCCGCAATCTGGGCGCCAGAGGACGCCGCTGACGAGGACTTCGACGATGAAGGGCATTATCTGAAATCCGACCTACTGGTGATTAATGAAACCGAACCCACCGCGGGTCAGATAGCCTACTCGGTCGAATCCATTGGCAGGGGCAAGGAAATCTTCGAGGAGAACTGCAGGAAGTGTCACGGCCAGGAAGGACGCGGCAACATCACCTCGGGTGAATTGCTGGAGGATGATTGGGGTTATCGCATCTGGCCGCGTGATCTCACCAAGCCCTGGACCTGGCGGGTGACCGAGACCTCGTCCGTGGGCAGTCAGACCGAGGTAGACGATTCGCAGCGCGCCGCGACGATTCGCAACATCTACACGCGGGTAGCAATCGGCATCCGCGGTACACCGATGCCATCGCACCGCGCAGTCGACGAGGGCGAAGAGGATGCAATTACGCTTGAAGATCGCTGGCACGTGGCCAACTACACTTATTCGCTGCGTGCTGACACAACCTGGCCCGGCGAACGAAACGTGATCGAGGGGGTGGAATGGTCCGGCGACCTGCCGGGCAGTGTTGACGACGAGGCATGGAAAGGGATTCCAGCGAGCACCTTCAGGTTATTGCCCAACATCATCAAGCGGGACCGCCTGTTCACGCCGCTCAACGATACGGTCAGCGTACGCACGATTTACAACGAAACCGAAATCGCGTTCTTGCTCGAAATCAACGACCGCACCGAGAGTATTCCCGGTGGGCCGGTGGTTGAGCTATTGCCGGACAAGGATGAAAAGATGTATTCCGATGCGGTCGCGCTACAGTTTCCTAAACAGAACGCCTACTCCACGGCGCCGGTCGAAAAGCCGCTGTTTCGCCATGGTGATGCGCGGCATCACACCACCATCTGGTACTGGAACGCCGGTTCGGTTGAACCCCGGGTTGAGTCCCGCACCACGCTGTTCGATGCCACGGGTTCGAACTCGAAGTTGACGCCGCGTAAGGGCGCCGGCGATCTTGTCGCCCAGGGTGCCTGGCAGGACGGTCGCTGGCGCGTACTTTTCAAGCGTCCGCGCGGTACCGTCGTCGGGTCCGCAGAGGGATCGCAGCAGGGCGATGCCACGGGTTCGGATGATCTGGTTTTCCATAAAGGAGAATTCATCCCGGTGTCCTTTGCGAACTGGGACGGGAACAACGGCGAGGCTGGCTCCAAACATACCCTGACGCCCTGGTTCTGGTTGCTGTTACCGCATGATACGAATTACCTGTTTGTCTACGGTGCGTCGCTCGGGACCGCCCTGGCGTTTCTACTGTTGGGGGTAGTCCTGGTCTGGTATATGCGTCGAAATCGCCCCCAGATCCAAGAGGCCGGGGGCTAACGGGTCGCCACGTGTCACCAAGGTGTCACTAAACTGGATAACAATGGCGATTAATAATTTTGTAAACAGGAGACTTGAAATGAAAACACTGCGCACGGTAACGCTGGTTCTGGGTTGTTTGCTCGTGTTCGCGGCAGGTTCGGCATCCGCCGCCAAATACAAAGTGACGAGCGTTGCCGATGGCGGCAGCGTCAGCGGTCGCGTCAGCTACGATGGCACCGCACCGACTCCGGAAATATTGAAAGTAGATGAGGACATCGAGGCCTGCGGCGGTGATCGCCCCTCCGACGTGCTGCTGGTAAGTGCCGACGGTGGAATCCAGAATGTCGTGCTCAGCATCGAGAAGATCGCGTCGGGCAAGGACTGGGAATTCCCGCAGGGAGGATTTACCTTCGATCAAAAGAATTGCAGTTTCAAGCCGCGCATCATGTTGATCAAGCCCAAGATGGAAGGCGTGGTGTTAAACAGTGACAGTGTTGGGCACAACTTTCATACCATCAGCAAGGGGGTTTTCAACACCAACAAGAAAATCCAGCCGGGCTCCAAGCTGGTCGTGTCCAAATCCAAGATCAGAAAAACAGGGATGGTGCGCGCGAAATGCGATATCCATTCGTGGATGGGAGGGTATTGGGTCGTGGCCGCCACGCCGTATACGGTGATTTCCGATGCGGGTGGAAACTTCACCATTGCGGATATCCCTCCTGGTAAATACAGCCTCAAGGTCTGGCATGAAAAGCTGGGAGAGTCGAAACAGGAAGTCGTGGTTAGTGCCGGGGGCGATACTAAAACGGACATCGCGCTCAAGCTTTGATCGACATGGCGTAACGCAACGCAATCCATGTTGCCATGGCCAGTAACCATTAGCTAACTAACAGCTGGAGGAGACCACGAGTGAAGGTTGATGCAGTCAATGCCTTGAAACGATGGATTGTCGTTCTGGCTGTGACATTGGCATTCTTCTATGCCCTGGATCATGTGCTGATGAGCGTTCAGGGCTTGCCGCTCAACTGGAATATGGCGCCGGCAAACTAAGCGCCACTTTTTGACGCGGTTGCACTGACCCGTGGTATTCTGATACCCAATCGAAAGTATCTGCGCCCGGGCCAGGCCAAGCCTGGATCCTCTGTAAAAGGCATTGGCTTACCCACCTCGGCTAGCGCATTATCCCTGTTAATGCAGAAATATAAATATTCATCAAACCAAGTCATCCCGCTACTTATCAATTTGGTAGCGTTTCATCTTCTCCCAAAGGTTTTTACGCGAGATCCCAAGCGCAACAGCAGCCTGGTTAATCTTGTGATTATTTTCGACCAGGGCATTGAGTATGGCTTTGCGCTCTGCTTCCTCGGTAGACTTTCGCAGTGTCGTTGTGCTGACGTCTTGATGATCATCGTCCTGGAGCAGCAATTCAGCGGGACTGATCCAGGGGGCATCACATAACGCGACCGCTCTTTCTATGATATTTCTGAGCTCGCGCACGTTGCCTGGAAATGACATGGACTGGAGTTGTAGTTCCGCTTCCTCCGATAATCCCTTAATTGCGCTTCCCGTTTTGGCTGCCAGTTCAGCCACGAACAATCTGGCGAGATAAACTATGTCCTCACGCCGTTCTTGTAGCGTAGGAATACTCACATGAATGACGTTTAGGCGCCAATAAAGGTCTGACCTGAACTCTTGACGCTTGATGGATTCGTCCAAATCTACCTGGGTTGCTGCAATGACCCGGACGTCCAGCGTGATCGCTTCGACACCACCAACGCGTTCGATTTCAAGTTCCTGCAAGACGCGCAGGAGTTTGACCTGTATTTCGGGTGATACCTCGGCGATTTCATCCAGAAAAATAGTACCTCCCTGGGCCTGCTCAAAGCGTCCAATGCGCTGTTTTACCGCCCCGGTAAATGCCCCTTTCTCGTGACCAAAGAGTTCGCTTTCAATCAGCGCAGGAGACAGGGCGGCGCAATTTACCTTCACCATGGGCCCCTGTCTGCGCATACTGTTGTTATGAATCAGACTTGCGACTACCTCTTTGCCAACACCGGACTCACCGGTGATCAGTATCGAACTGTCACTTTCACGAAGCCGTGCCACCAGCCTTTCGATCTTGCGCATGGAGGGGCTTTTGCCCAGACCTCCACTGCCAGCTTTGAAGCTAACATCGTCCGCGGAATTACCCAGCGTTAGCTGGGCGTCAGCGATACGCGAGAGATGATGTTCGACCTTGCTGATAAAATCTCTAATATTAAAAGGCTTGGTGAGGTAATCGAGGGCACCGGCTTGAACCAGGCTAACCGCGTCTGATATATCGCCAAAGGCGGTCATCAGGATCACGGGAATACCGGGAAAGTGATTTGAGATATCGTTAAACAGTTCAATCCCAGTCCCATCCGGTAAGCGGATATCGGTGATAACAAGATCGATTTCACCTTTTTCTAGTTCTTTCCTGGCGCTGTGCAGGTCGCCTACCGCCTGCACCGGGATATTTTCAAGGCGCAGTCTGTCTTCCAGCGACAGGCGCATGATTTCATCGTCCTCGACCAGCAGGACACGGTAGTCATTAAAGTCATCCCGGTCTAAATCCTGGTTCGGATCATCATGCATCAGGCTGCCTTCATGGTGTTAACCGGTATCGCAACGTGAAATGTGGTGCCCTGACCTTTCTCACTCTCGACTTCGATGATTCCCTCCAGGTTCTGGGTAAGACGATAGACCACCCACAGGCCGAGGCCGGTACCATTGGGTTTAGTGGTAAAAAAAGGATCGAATAACTGGTTTCGGATATCGGCGGGAATACCGGGGCCATCGTCGCTAACCTCGATGTTTAAATACGCTCCATCGAGATTCATTTTGAAGGCGACGGTACCACCGTCGGGAAGCACCTCGATCGCATTTTTCAGCAGGTTAAACACGATTTGTTCAAGTTTGCCGGGTATTTGCAGATCCTTGTCGGCATTATTTTCCCAGATGACCTGGATATCCCGGTCGCCAATTTCGGCGCCGATCAAATCGTGTAGCTTATCGATGTGGTCGATACCTTCAATTTCATCACCTTCTTCAATCCTTAGCCCGACCAGCAGGTTGTACACAATATCCTTGATTCGGTGCAGGCCCTGATCGATGACCGGCAGGTAACGATCAATCAGCGCTTTATCGTCTGGATGTTGGCGCAGCGTATCGATACAGTTCAGCAGGCCGGCCAGCGGGTTGTTGACTTCGTGCGCGACGCCGGCGGTGATACGACCCAGTGCGACCAGTTTCTCACTCATGGCGATCTCTTCTTCCAGCATCTTTTTTTCGGCTAACTCCGCCATAATCTGGTTAAAGGTGGCGCTAAGGCGTCCGATCTCATCCCTTTCTGTTACCGGCACCGGGGCAAAGTCGGTCATTTCGCCACGGCCCACCGCTTCGAGCCCCCGAGTAACTGCCGTTAGTGGTTCGACCATGCGTCTGGAAACAATAGTACCCAACGCGCTGCCGATAATGACGAAACCCAAAACCAGGGCCAGAACTATGAAGGCTGAATTGATCGCCTTTTCATACAATTGAGCGACGGACAGGCGCACCCGGACTACGCCCAGATATTTCTGGTCGGAGTACAGCGGCACGACACCCTCCTGAAAGCCGGTTCTGCTATAGCCACCGCTACTGATCACGATGGGTTCTCTGGCCGCCATCGCCTGTTTAAACAGATCCTGCTCGATACTGTTTACGGGCGCAAACAGCAGCCCCATCGGATTGTCAGCGGGGTGAAGATGCGCCTGAATTCTGCCCTCGACATCAAGAATCATCGCGGTAACGATTTTGTGCTTGCCGGACCGCATGTTCTTCAGGCTCAGGTAGAGCGACCAGTAATCCTTACGTAGCATGGTTTTTGGCGTGGTTATAGCAACGGATTCAGATAGAAGCAGCGCTTTTTCGCCCAATTCTTCGTGAAAGCGCGACCAGTCCTGCATCACCATGACGGCACCGATCATGAAGCCGACAACCGTCACGACGGCTGTGATCGTGAGTGGCAGTTTTATCGCCAGGGGCCAGGATTTTGGATTAAATACAGGCATTCATATTTTGCACTTAATCGGTCAGTGCGGAGAAACTCGAGTGGATGGTTTTTACCTTGATGGCATTGGCGCGTATTCCATTGAACAGCGAATCCGGAAAATTATCAAAGCCATCCAGCTTGAGTTGGGCGAGCAGCGCCTTGCCTTCGACGTCTTCATCCATATCTTCAAGCGTGCTCTGCATCAAACGAACCATGTTTGAACTCGCCCCTAAACGGGCGACAATCGGGGGGAAGCCGAAGCTTGGAGACTTCTTTATTATGCGGGTCTTTTCTGTCATTTCCGGTTTGAAGATGGCCAGGTATTCCCATATATACGAGTCTACCGCGCCACCGTCGGCAAACTGCTCGGAAACGGCTTGCACCGTCTCGGCGTGATTGAAAGTGAAAAAGGTCTGCCGGAAAAAGGTCTCGGGTCTCTCCTCCCGCGCAACCATCAATGACAGGG
Source organism: uncultured Gammaproteobacteria bacterium (assembly GCA_964196225.1). Taxonomy (GTDB): domain Bacteria; phylum Pseudomonadota; class Gammaproteobacteria. Next base: position 6,582 of record CAXMSP010000149.1, read on the forward strand.
GATAAAGAAAGCCGGAATTTGAATCCGGGTCGGAGAACGCGAAAATCTTTCCTTGCAGATCGCTAAAGCGGTGATGGGGACTGCTCTCGGGAACAATGATATAAGAATGGTACCGAGGTGCTCCCCGGTAGACAGGTACGGTCAGCAGCTGAATTGATTCCGGTTCTCTCGACTGGATGTAAGGGAAGCCGCAAATCCACGCGAAATCGATATTACCCGAATCTAGTAAATCCATTACCTCGCGATACGATTTTCTGAGCACCAGCTCGACCTTGCGGCCCATTTTGCGCCCGAGGTACTCGCTCCACTGGTCGAGGAATCTCAGATTTTCGGTGACAACTACTGCAGTCAAACCAAAGCGGATCGGAGGCTGCGTATCAACGGCATAGATCGGCGTAATCCAGAAAAGCAATAATAAAAAAATTGATCGCACTTTGGCCTCCTTCGCTGAAGCAATAATCCGGGTCGGCATTGATGCGCCACCTAAACTCATCGGGCGGCATCGCATAATTTCGCTCCCGCTAGAGTGTAAATACCGTTACCCCTTGTCATTTATATCCCACCTGTGGCAAGGAAAAGCGGAACGGTTTACGAGTCTAATTAACTTCTCTCTATCCTACCGTACCGGTAATTAAAGTTCTTATCATGCTCGGGCATTAAGTTAACTCTTTGATTTGTGTCAAGAGTGTAGAAGGTTTTCGTATTATATTTTCTGGTTCACCCCAGATGTTACCGGTCGGTAACCACTGAATAGATCAAATATCCATAAGGCTCCGATTTTTATCGGGTTAATGGGAAAGTTACAACTATTCCTGAAATGTTACCCGCGGGTAACAATTCGATCGCTTTTAGTGCTTGTCAATTTTTAAGTCCCCGTAATTTAAGGGTTACGGGCAGGTGGCCCGGTTCTTGCAGAATTCTTCTGATGTAACGATCTTTTTCGAAGAATTTTATGGCCGAAGTCTTAGCCTGGAGTAAACGCAATCGAGGTCGGGTGGGTAAATGAAATTTAAACCTGGCTGGCGATGGGTAGCACTAATTTTTGCAGGTATTGTTGTGTTTCTATTAACGGCATGGGGTGGCACCGAGTATTACACCGCGCAATCCTCTTTTTGCGGCGGTAGCTGCCACACCATGACCGAACAGTACGAAGCCTGGCAGGCTGACTATCATCACAAAAGCAATAATCCCGATGAAATGCAGGCAGAGTGTATCGACTGCCATTTTTTGCCGGGTGAAAAATATGGTCTAAAAGCAAAGTACGAGGGTCTGCGGCACCTTGCGGCCTATCTTTACGATCCGGATGCGCCGCTACCGATTCGCCCGGTAATCAAGGATGGCGCCTGTCTGCAGTCCGGTTGCCATGACCGTGAAACGGTCGCGCAAAAGGAAATTCAATACACCGACAAGGTGCGTTTCAAACATGAGGTTCACTTTGGCGACAAGGCCCTCGACGGACATACGATTACCTGCGATACCTGTCACTTCAAGTCCTCGGAAAAGAAACATTTCGAAGTGCCGACGGAAATCTGCTTTCTGTGCCACCTCAAACTGGAAAAGCCGACGCTCGATAAAGCACAGGCAGGTAACGGAGGGTTTAAACAGATTTCCTTTGTCAGCAGGCCAGCCATCGATTTTAACCAGGGCGCCTCGCGCTGTGATATCTGCCACACGATTCCGACTGAATCGTTACAAAGTCAATTGGATGCGGAAGATCCCGCCAGCACTAAGAAACCGATTACCCATCAGACGATTCAGGAATCGGGAGTGGCCTGCGAGAGTTGTCATTTTGAGGTCGTCAAAGGTGGTGGCGAGATCGAGACCGGAAACGTCGTTGCCAACGGCTGTCTTACCTGCCATAACCGAAGCCAGACACTGTCTGCGACCGCGGGCGACCGCGATCTGATGCACGATAAACACGTGCCTGATAAAGCCGATTGTTTTGATTGCCATACCGTGATCGAGCATCGCAACCGAACCGATCATCTCGACTTTGTGCGCAACGATTGCCTGCTCTGCCATGTCGATCAACACAAGTATCAAAAGCTATTGCTTTCAGGTGCTCCAGTAGACGCAGATATATCAGGTGACCCCCACCTGATGTTTGACGTGAACACCAATTGCATGGGCTGCCATCTAAAGAAAACCCTGCGCAACGGGCACGATGTCAGAACCGCATCCGGTGATACCTGTGCCGCCTGCCACACACAGGAACACAAAAAAATGCTGGATGACTGGAAAGAGACGCTTGAGACCGAGATTGCCGACGTTGAGGAGCTCGAGGAAGAAGCCCGTACATTGTTGGCAGAACTCAGAGATAGCCTGGATAAGGAGCAATTAAACCAGGCCGAGGCAATGATCACCAGGGGTGGAGAACTGGTTGACATCGTACGCGTTGGCAACGGCGTACATAACAAAAAATACGCCATCACCATTTTGGATGGCGCATTTGGAGATTTTGAAGACAGTATTGATCTGCTCGAGGCGTCACGCCAGGCAGATTAAGGAAACAAACATATATAAACCCCAACCTTTAATCAGGTGAAGAAATGAAGAGGAGTGAAGAAAATGAGTAAAGATAAATTACCAGATATTAGTCGGCGTCGATTTCTCGGTGGCGCCGGTGCGGCGGCCGTCGGCACCGCGGCGTTGGTAACGCCCGGTATTAGCAAGGCGGCGACAGAAGCCAAGGTTCCACGATGGGGTATGGTCATGGATCTCAGGCGCTGCATCGGTTGCAGAGCCTGTACGGTCGCCTGTAAATCGGAAAATAATGTTTCGCTGGGCCGTTTCAGGGCGGTTATCCAGGAAAAAGTCGTTGGCACCTTTCCTAATGTCACAAAGGTGTTCCTGCCTTTGATGTGTAATCACTGCGAAGGCAATGAAAAAGACGGCATTCCACCCTGCGTGAAAGCCTGTCCCGAATTCCCCGGTGAACGCGCCAAATTTAAAACCTCCGATGGTAAAACCATACGCTACCGTAAGGGTGCTACTTACAAGCGACCTGATGGCATAGTCCTGATTGATAAAGAGAAGTGTATCGGCTGTGGCAAATGCATCGATGCCTGTCCGTATGGCGTGCGGTCATTCGACCCCTTTGTCAAGGCCGGTGCCAAACCGACCGAACAGGCTGCCGACAAATGCGATCTGTGCGTTCATCGTGTCGACAATGGTCTGGAGCCATCCTGTGTCAACACTTGCCAGGGGCGTGCCCGTATCTTCGGCGATCTTAACGATCCAGAAAGTGAAATTTCCAAGCTTGTGACAAAACACAATCTGGCCGATGACGATCATGTATTGCTGGCCGAAGAGGGGACCAGACCACACGTGTTTTATATCGATCCGGATAATATGCTCAAGACCGTTTATACCGAGCGCAAGAAGAAAAAGCTGGATCACTTTGTGGATCAGATTACATAACCCCGTGAAGAATGAATTGAGTGAGGAATTGATATGAAAAAGTTAAATCGTCGAAATTTTGTGAAATTAGCTGCGGCTAGCGGCGCCGCAATGGCAACGGGGCTAGGCACCGGCCAGACTGCGCTCGCCGGAACCGTCAAACTAAAACAAGGAGGCCAGGATTTTTCTCCGGTTACGAACAAGGAAAGGCAAGCCATCCCGACCTCGTGTTGGGGCTGCGTTACCCGTGACGCGATGATTGGTTTCGTCGAGGATGGTCGTCTGGTAAAGCTGGAGGGGCATCCGGACTCTATCCGGACCATGGGAAAACTCTGCGCCAAGGGGCAGGCAGGTATTAACCACGTCTACTTCCCGGATCGCATCCTCTACCCGATGCTACGTGTCGGTAAAAGGGGTGAAGGTAAATGGAAGCGAGTCTCCTGGGACGAGGCGCTGGATCTGATGGCCTCCAAGCTGAAGCCATTGCTTGCCGCCGGCACGCCGGAATTGCTCATGTACCAGTACGGTCGGCACAAAGGCAGCCAGTCTTCCATCATGCACGATTTCATGGATGCCTTCGGCACCCATACCATCGGCACCCACACCTCGGTTTGCGAAGGCCCTAAATGGGTCGGGCAGGAGAGTCTGTGGGGCGGCATGTACGATAACTGGGACTATGATAATACCGACTTTGTGGTAAATTTCGGGTCTAATCAGTTCGAGACCCACACCAACCACATCCCGACTTCACAGCGTCTAATCAGTGCAATGATTGATCGCGATGTCCCACTCTATACCTTCGATGTGCGTCTCTCGAACACGGCTGCGAAGTCGACCGAGTGGGTTCCGATCAAGGTTGGTAAGGACGGACTGGTCATGTTGTCTATGGTTAAC
>CAXMSP010000150.1:0-6843 GCA_964196225.1 uncultured Gammaproteobacteria bacterium
ATATCGCGGTCCCCGGTGTTTTCAATCCACCCTGGTAATAGTCACTGCCGCAGATACTCTGCATCGTGCCCACATCAAGCATCTCGAAGGGTTCGCCAAGGGCCTCGAGATGGCGCGCATAGGAGGTGTTGTGCTCGAGGCCCACCCTGCTGGCAGCCGCGTTAATTTTTCCACAGGGCTCAAAGGCTTCGTCCGGAAAGCCGAAACTCTGGGTACATTCCGCCACGAAAGCGATGGCCGCGCGATTCATTCTGATGTTACGCAAATCCTGCGAGTTTTCTCCGCCATAGCTACCGGTCGCCAGTGCGTGGGGAAGATCGATCATAAAACCGGAGTTACGACCGGCCGGTCCGGATGCGACCTGCTGTGCTTCGAGGATCACTATGCTTGATTTTGGTTCGAGCTGGGCAATTCGACGCGCGGCAGACAGTCCGGCGAAACCGGCACCGACCACCAGGTAGTCGCATTCGATATCACGCTCAAGTGCGGGGCTTGCCGCGCGCGATGGCAGGATCTCATTCCAGCCGCTCTCACCGAGATCGGCCGGTTTTGTTTCGACGCGGATCATGGCCCGACTAGTCTACCAAATCAGCGTCGTTGCGATCACTCAGGTCAATCCAGATGGTTTTCAGTTCCGTGTACTGATCGTGCGCGTGTAACGAGTTGTCGCGCCCACCGAAACCCGATTGCTTGTAGCCACCAAATGGGGTCGTAATATCGCCTTCACCGAAGCAATTGATGGTTACTGTGCCGGCCTTGATTTCCCGCGCGGCCCGCAGCGCTTGCTTGCCGTTGGCGCTAAACACACTCGCGGCAAGACCGTAATCGGTGTTGTTCGCAATTGCGATCGCCTCGTCGGTAGAGCGTACCGTGATCACCGCGAGCACGGGACCGAAAACCTCTTCCTGGGCGAGCCTGTCGGCAGGCTTGACGCCATCGATTACGGTTGGCAGGACGTAGCAACCCTGCTCGGTCTTACCGCCGACAATGGCCTTGCCTTTTCTCAGGTAGCCGGACACTTTTTTGAAATGCTCCTTGTCGACCAGTGCGCCGAGGTGGTGGCGCGGGTCGAGCGGGTCCCCGGTTTTCCAGCTGCGAGTGCGTGCGATTATCCGTTTCATCAGCTTGTCCTTGACCGCTTCGTGCACGATCAGTCGCGAACTCGCCGAACAGTTTTCGCCCATGTTCCAGAAGGCGCCATTAACCACATGCTCGGCAACGAGATCCAGGTCTTCTGCATCTTCGAGCACGATCGCCGGATTCTTGCCACCGCATTCGAGTACGATCTTCTTGAGGTTCGATTCGGCCGAGTAGTTCAGAAATCGGCGGCCGGTTTCAGTCGAGCCGGTAAACGACAGCATGTCGATTCCCGGGTGTCGTCCCATCGGCTCACCCACATCGGGGCCCATGCCGGGAATAACGTTTAATACGCCGCGTGGTAATCCCGCTTCGAGTGCAAGCTCGGCGATACGCAACGCGGTCAGGCTGGTTTGCTCGGCGGGTTTTAAAATCACTGTGTTACCAGCCGCGAGTGATGGCGCAATTTTCCATGCCATCATCAGCATCGGAAAATTCCACGGCAACACGCAGCCGACCACGCCAACCGGTTCGCGCACCACGATCGCCATCGCGTCGTCACCCACAGGCGCGGTCTGGTCGTAAATCTTGTCGATCGCCTCGGCATGCCAGATCAGGCAATGGATCGTCTCCGGCAAATCGATGGTTTCACAATCGCGTACCGGCTTGCCGGAATCGATGCTTTCCATGACTGCGAGTTCGTGGCTGTTGCGCTTCATCAGTTTTGCGAGGCGAATCAATACGGCTTTGCGCTCGCTCGGATGCATCTTGCTCCAGCGACCGTCGTCGAAGGCCTCGCGCGCCTTTTTCACGGCGAAATCGACATCCCTGGCATCACAGGCCGCGATCTTGGCGATCGTCTTGCCAGTGGCAGGATTGATCGAGGCAAAAGTCTTTCTGGACCTCGCTGCCTGAAACTTGCCATCGATAAATGCGTTGCAAGGCAGGTTCAAGTCCTGTGCGATTGCCTGGTATTCGGCACGGGTGAGTAACTGGGTCATTAGCCTTTACCCTCCTGGATATCTGCAAAAGTTGTATTCATCACGCGAATCACCTGTTCGAGCGATCGTTTGTCATCTTTGTTGAGCGGTTGCAACGGCCTGCGCGGCGGCCCCGAGGGCAGGTTGCGACCCGTCATGCCATGCTTGACGCACTGGATAAACTTACCACCCTGCTCCAGCACAGCCATTAACGGCATCATAGCCGACATGATTTTGCGTCCCTTGTCGAAATCACCCTCAACTGCACAGGCCTGGTAAAGCCCAATGTGAATCTCGGGCGCAAAATTGGAACCGGCACAAACCCAGGAGCGCGCGCCCCAGGCAAAAAATTCCAGCGCCTGGTCATCCATGCCGCAGGACAACTGGATGTGGGGATAGTCCCGTGCCAGCAGGTGCACCCGGTTCGGGTTTCCCGAGCTTTCCTTGATCGCGCAGAAATTGGGCGAACGGCCGACACGGTCAAGATATTCTTCACCCATGTTAACGCCCATTCGGTCTGGGTAGTTGTAAAGCAGGATCGGCAGGTTCGCGACGCGATCGATGGCAAGCGCGTGCAGCGCGTTCTCACGTTCGGTCGGGAGTGCATAGGGTGGAGTCGCCACCAGCAACGCGTCGGCGCCGACCTCGACCGCGGCTTTCGCATATTCGATCGAATCCTCGGTCCGAATCGCCCCGGTACCGACGATGTAACTGGTACGCTCCTTGATCTGCCGCTTGATAAACTTCATTAGCTCGACGCGTTCTTCCATCGATTGTGCGTAGTACTCGCCAGTGGTGCCTGCCGAGATGATGCCATGGACCCCGGCCTCGATCAGGAAATCGACGACTTCGGCGAGGCGCTCATAGTCGATGCTAAAGTCTTCCCGGTATGGTGTTATCACCGGGGTATAAATACCTTCAAATTTCATTGCTAAAATCCTGTTTTATGAATTCGCCGCCGTCATCTCATAAGCAAGCGGATCGGGTTTAACAAAATATTCGATTAAATCGCGCGACAATTCCCAGTGTTCGACAATCAGATCGACGATACGCTGACTGTCCCTTGCTTCTATCGCAGCAATCATTTCATCGTGTTGCCGCAGCGCGCTATACATGCGTTCTTCCATTTCCGGGTCGTGTGGTCGGTAGAAGGTCTGACTAATGCGCGCGTGGTCGATCAGCAAACGATCGTAACTGGGTTTCAGGTAGGGGTTATCCGCCATCTCGCCCATCAGGGCGTGAAAACACTGGTTCCAGTAAACCATGTCAGCACTCGCTTTGATCGCTATCGCGACGCGAAATTTTTCCTGGATTTCGCGAATTTTCTGAATTTGCCCGGGTTTCGCATTCTGCGCAGCGAGTCTTCCGATAGCGGAATAAATCATCGGTGCAGTTATAAAGAAATCACGCAACACCTTGTACTCCATGGAAGACACGTAGGCCCCTCGATTACTGACGATTTCGACACAACCCTCGCCGGCCAGTCCACGTAAAATCTCGCGTAACGGGGTGCGCGAGATTTTATATTGCTCGCTCAACCTGGCTTCATCGAGTGCAGTACCCGGTTCGAGCTTCAGTGTCAGAATCTTTCTTTTCAGATCGTCGTAGATGGCTTGTTTATCCATGCTTTGGCCTTACATTTTTAAGGTATACAAATTGTATACAAAATAATACTCAATGCAAGCAAGTAATAACAGGGATATTTCTTGCCACAACACTGTCATTCCCGCGTAAGGGGAATGACATCATATTCGTGGAGAAATACTTGAGTAAACCCAGAATACCGCGTTAACTGTCACCCACCCGTTTTGCATCATCAAACTTGAGGATAATGATAAAAAGTCAAAGTTATCGAGGTGACTTTTTTGGGGGGATTACGACTGCGGTAGTCGCCCTGCCGCTGGCGCTCGCTTTTGGTGTGTCCTCGGGTGCCGGCGCGCTAGCAGGTTTATATGGCGCCATCTTTGCCGGTTCACTGGCGGCCGTCTTTGGTGGCACCCGAATGCAGATCACGGGTCCTACGGGACCAATGACTGTGGTCATGGCGCTAGTTGTACTGCACTTCGAGCAAAACCTGGGCGCTGCTTTTGCAGTCGTAATTCTGGCTGGTTTCTTTCAAATTCTATTTGGGAAAATGGGCATCGGTCGCTATATTAAACTTGCTCCTCAACCGGTTATCTCCGGTTTTATGAGTGGAATCGGTATTATCATCATTATCTTTGAGCTGCCGCCGCTGCTAGGGTTGTCTGACATCGATGGATCGACCCTCCATATCCTGACGCTCATTCCGCAGTCAATCACAGCCACCGACCCGAGCAACTTGCTGCTTGGCCTGTTGGTACTTGCAATTATGTTGTTCACACCAGCGCGTATCAGCAACCTGGTGCCGTCACCACTGATCGCTTTGCTAGCAGGCACGGGGATTGCAGTAACGCTTGGACTCGATATTCCGGCGATTGGCGATGTTCCAACGGGTATTCCCAGCTTTGTAATTCCAGACATCAGTCTCGTCGAGCTCCCGTTCATTATTCGCTTTGCCCTGGTGCTGGCATTCCTGGGTTCAATTGACTCGTTGCTGACATCGCTGGTTGCAGACAGCATGACGCGCAGCACCCATGACTCTAACAAGGAACTGGTTGGCCAGGGAATCGGCAATATCGCGGCTGGACTTTTCGGTGGATTGCCTGGTGCAGGTGCGACCATGCGCACTATCGTAAACGTGCGCGCGGGTGGCAATTCGCCACTTAGCGGCGTCATTCATTCGGTCTTGCTGTTAGCGATCGTGATCGGTTTTGGTCAAACGGTCAGTCATATCCCGCTCGCGGTACTCGCGGGAATCCTGGTTAAAGTGGGGATTGATATTATTGACTGGCAATATCTCAGGCGCATACATCACGCTCCTCGCGCGGGCGTGGTGATTATGGTTTCGACCCTGTTACTCACTGTGCTGGTCGACCTGATTACAGCCTTTGCAGTCGGGTTTATTATGGCATCTGTACTATTCGTTGCGCGTATGGCAGACGCCCAGGTTAAAAACGCGAAATTTTCATTCGGCGCTGACCAGATAGACGATCTTTCTGCCGAGGAAGCCCGCATACTGGAAGATAACCATGGCTGCATCGTACTGTTTCACCTGGAGGGTCCATTGAGCTTTGGTTCGGCGCGAGAAGTCGCACGTTTACTGCAATCCAGCATCGAAAAAGATGTTCTTGCAATCGATTTACGCGACGTTCCTTTTATCGACAGCTCTGCCTCGGCGGCTCTCGATGAGGTGATTCAACGACTCAAAGACGACGGCGACACGGTTTTACTGTTTGGTGCCCGCGAACGCGTCAAGACCGTCCTCGAGCAAACCGGCGTCCTGAATCGTCTTGGCAAAGAAAATCTGCTGGACAACAGAATCGAAACTCTCAGGCTGGCGCAATCCATCATTGCCAGTACCCGGGATACCGTCGTTTAATCGATTAATTTCCGGACTTGAACTGAATAGAAAATGAGGGATATGAAATGTCCATGGCGAGCCGAATCAAACTGCGCGAGCGATATATCCAGGGTTGGTATGGCATGGATGCCGAGCTGATTCTGGCCGCTATGGCACCTGATTTTATCTTCGACGATCCGGCTGAACCCGAGCCAGTAACCCGGGATATGCTCACCGGCTATATGCAGCGTTGGGACAGCCGCGCACGCGCAGCGGGTGGCGATAATCAATGGGTTCTAAGCCACGAAACCCGCATCGATAAAGATGGTATCTTGACCGACTGGGAGTGGTGGGAAGTGATCGGTACCGAGCTGCAGGGCGCTGCCGTCGTACTGACTAACGATAACGGGGTATTCCTTGAACGTATCACCTACTTCGATCGTAAAACGCGACATCCCGAGGTGAGCGCATAACTAGCGTCGCAGGACCGCGAGCCAGCGCCAGAAATTAAGCAGCGTGGCGAGAGAAGCGGCGACATAGGTCCAGGCCGCCGCCCGCAATATCGAACGCGCCGCCGGCATCTGTTTTTCCGACAGGTACCCGGACGACAATAGTGGCAATGCCTTTTTGAAGCTGGCATCGATCTCGACCGGTAGCGTTAATAAATGCATGATGATTGCGAATCCCATGATCAGGAATGCGCCTGTTATGTTAAACACGGCAGCCGACGGCAGCCGTGTTATCAACACGGCGAATGGCGCCGCAAACAGCAGGAAGGAGCCGACGCGTTGGGCGGTAACGGAAATCGATGCCAGCCGGGTGCGCAGCATGAACATGGGCTCCACGGCGGCATGCTGGTAGGCGTGGCTACATTCGTGTGCCGCCACGGTAATCGCGGTAAGGGTTTTGCCGTCAAACTTGTCTCGCGTGAGCCGCACGGCGCGCGTCATCGGATCGTAGTGATCACCTAAATCGGATATCTCGACTTTGACTTCCTGCAGTTCATAGCGGTCGAGCAAATGGCGTGCGAGCTCTCCGCCGGTACCCGGAAAATTTTCCTCTACCTCGCGGTTATACCGATTCAATACCCACTGCACCCACAGCTGCGGGCCGTAGATCAGAATCAATACCAGGATAATGGCGATTGCGTATATCATCGTCGAGTAGCCTAATCCGTGGCCGTTAATAATTCCAGTGGCTCAGGCGCTGGTTATTTTCTCGATGCTGGCGCTGACACGCTCATATTCGCGTTGCATGTGTTGTAATTGCTCGCCGAGATCTATTTGCTGACGGTCACGATAGGAGTTTTCCATTTGTGCGGCCAGGTGCGCGAGTCGCATGGCACCGATACTCGCAGCAGAGGAT
>CAXMSP010000151.1:0-3285 GCA_964196225.1 uncultured Gammaproteobacteria bacterium
GAAAGAACCGAAATCAGTATTGAAGCCGAGACCTTGTTACTGCACCAGGGTGTGATTCCAAATTTACGCCTGCCGCTGGCTGCCGGGTGCGAGGTTGAATGGGATGCACAGCAGCAAAGCTGGAAAACAATAAAAGATATATGGGGTCAGAGTAGTGTCGACCGGGTCCTGGTGGCAGGGGATTGCGCGGGTATCGTTGGCGCCCGGGCAGGCGAGTTGCAGGGACGGCTATGTGCCTTGCAGAGCGCCCATCAATTACAGAAGTTCGATCTGGACCAGCGTGATCGAGCGGCGATGCGGATAAAACATTCGCTACAAAGACATCTGTCTATCAGACCTTTTCTGGACGCACTTTATCCACCGGCGAGGGCCTACCAATTGCCCGAGGATGAAACACTGGTGTGTCGCTGCGAGGAAGTTAATGCAGGGCAAATACGCCAGGCCGCACGCATGGGTTGCGTCGGGCCCAACCAGGTGAAAGCCTTCACCCGCTGTGGCATGGGTCCCTGCCAGGGATGTCTATGTGGCAGCACGGTATCGGCATTGATCGCGGACGAAACGGGTGCTTCGATGGAGCAAGTCGGGTTTTTCAGGGTTCGCCCACCCTACAAGCCGATCACTCTGGGTGAGCTTTCGAATACCTAGCGCGTGGTGATCCGAACCGTCACCATTCGGTGTGGTATCTGGTATGTAAGACGTTCCAGCAACCCTCAGTTGCTGATGCGGTTCTCGATCGGCGGCAGGGCAAGAAGGTAGTCGATCAGCGCTTCGCGATCTTGCGGTGTCAGGTGCCGCAATTCTTCGATTACCTGATCCATCGATCCGGCGGTGTACTCGCCGTCTGGAAGCTCTCCGAATTTCAAAAACTCCTGCATTTCAGCCCGACTCCAGTCACCGATGCCGGTACCCTTGTGAGGCGTAATGTTGGGTACCAGTTCGTCTTCCGGCCCCTGGGCGTTGCCAGCGTATGCCAGGTCCGCTTGCAGTACGCCGAATCGGTCACGTGGGGTGTGACATTCTCCACAATGCCCCAGGGCTTCGACAAGGTAAGCGCCCCGGTTCCATTGCGCGGTTTGGTCGGAGTCCTGCTGGAATTCACCGGCGCTGAAGAACAACCACTTCCAGACCTTCGCGGCAACACGCCACTGTAGAAACCACGCCAGTTCGTGGCTGCGATTAGTTTGCTCCGACGCGGGCAGCGATAAGAGGTAGGCGTGTAAGGCGCGGGCATCCTCGGCCAGCATACGGGTATAGGAAGTGTAAGGAAAGGACGGATAATAATCGTTGTCGTCCGGTGACACGCCGTGGTGCAGCGCACGCCGCAAATCGTCGGCACTCCACGCGCCGATGCCTGCGGTTTGGTGTGAAGTTATATTCGGGGAATAGAAGGTACCAATAGGTGTCACCAGTGGCCGTCCACCCGCCAGGGGTGCGCCATTTTCGGCGGTATGACAGTTGCCACAGCCACTAATCTTGAGCACGTATTCCCCGCGCTTTAGCAATGTGCTGTCCACCTGCGTTTGAGCGCTAACCCACAATGGTAACGTCGCAATGAGCATGCACAATGCGGCAAGTAAACGCGGTACCAGGATCATGGTTGTATCATATGCAGCTGTTCATCGAATCGTCAACGAGCGAAAATCGGGTATTGAAACATGGCCGGATCGTCAACGAGCGAAAATCGGGTATTGAAACATGGCCGGATCGTGTCGAACAACATGATCCTGTCGGGGCTCTAGCCGACCCTGAACACAAGTAGCGAAAGCCGGTGCCGCAGGGGGTCACCAGGTTACGGGCTTTTCTCGAGTTGAAATCCCTCCAGCAAGCTGCGGGTCGTTATTGCTTCTCGCGGAATTCGTCGTGGCATCCCTTGCAGGATTTGCCAACTGCTCCCATCTTGGATTTGAGCGCATCGCGGCCATCACCGGCTACCGTTGCAAGCTCGTTCACCGCCGCGACGTATTTCTTGCCGTATTTACTGATTTCCGGATAGGTCGTCCAGATCTTTGGCAACGCCGTCGTATCGCCCATGTAACTATCGATGTCGGATCCCTTTGCCCAGGCGCGGCCATTGTCGAGGTCGAGCATTAGTTTCAGATTTCTGGCAAGTTTTTTAGCCAGGTCGGCGTCGTATTCGATCTTGCCCTTGGCCATGCCGAACAGCGGCCCGACGTTAAAAGCGCGCAGCTGCATTTCGCCCTGGCGTGCCTTGATGGCATTTTTCAGCGGGTCCTTGCCGGCAAAGACTGGGGCGGCAAGCGTTAAACCGATGATCAGTAAACAAAGTTTGGTTGCTGTTTTCATGAAGGTCCTCTTGGTTGGGCTTTTCGTATCTTGGATGCGTAGTATAGACATTAGTAAATCTACATCAAATTGTAGATGTTTGCGCTATAGTGCTGCAATTATGCAGCACATCAACTGGGATAACCTACGCTACGTGCTGATGGTCGCCAACAAGGGGTCCATCGCCGCGGCCGCGCGCGAGCTGGAAGTTAACCGCACCACGGTATTGCGTCGAATCAACCTGTTCCAGGAAAATCTCAACTGTCGTATTTTTGAGCGCAGCGACGCGGGTTACGTACTAACCCCGGAAGCGGAAAAAATGATCAATGCCGCGCGCGAAGTTGAAGACACGCTGTTTACCATGCAGCGCCAGATCGCCGGGCATGAATTGAAACTCGAGGGAGAATTACGGGTAACGACGACCGATTCCTTCATGTTATCGGTGCTGGGTCCGCATCTTGCGACCTTCAGAGAAAAGCACCCGCACATCGTCGTCGATTTGCTGGTCACCAATAGCGTCCTTGATCTCAACCGACGCGATGCGGATGTTGCGATTCGGCCGACCCGGTATCCGGATTCCAGCCTGGTCTCGAAACGGCTGTGCGATGTCGAGTTCGCGGTATATGCGACCGTTGATTATCTTGAGTCAACTGCGCCGGGTAATATTATCGAGGGGCGCTGGATCGGTCTCGTCGATAGCCTGGGTACAACACCCATTGGCAGCTGGTTCGATGCAACCATCGATAAGTCCAGAATTTGCATGCGTTGTGATTCTTTTGTCGCAATCCGAATTGCGGCGGAAGCAGGTATCGGCCTCGCGCTATTACCCCGCTTTCTGGGTGATGCCTCCCAGATCCTGACCCGTGTGGAATTTCCGACCGAGGAACTAACCACGGGTTTGTGGATATTGACGCATCCCGACCTGGTGCGTTCTGCCCGGGTACACGCGTTCATCGACCACTTCAGCGTAGCGCTCGGTTCACCCTGATTCGAGTGATGCCA